>DASVRY010000295.1:0-11699 GCA_036388395.1 Chthoniobacteraceae bacterium | reverse complement strand
GTAATCGCCGCCGAGACCCCGGCAGTGCGGATCCGGGCGCCCCCGAGCCCCTTGGGAACCTGGAGAAGCATCGTGCCGTCGGGAAGCGACATGTCACGCGTGCCGCTTTTGAAGCTGAACAAGGTGTTTGCCCCCAGTCGCGTGAGGGTCGCGTCCTGAAAGAGCAGCTCCGCACGAGAGGCGGTGCCGGTGCGGACGCCGAGATCGTCTTTGATTAACTCCTGGAGCTTCGCGGGAGTCGTGCCCCGGCCGGGATGGACGACATTTACTTCGTTGACGATCTTATTGACTGTCGCGTGTTCGAGAGCTGCGCCCGAGGTGACGCTCACACCGGAGAAGGTGCAAACCGCGAGTGAGAGGAGCAGCTTTTTCATAAACTTGATACCACGCAGTAGTTTTAAGCATTAAACGTTCCGCCAAAGGCGCAGGCGCACTGTTTCCAGTCCACTCAGAGAAATTCCTCGTGCGGCGAGTTGCCCTCCGCGGCGCACGGCTCTGGGGCTCGCATTCGCGCAACTGCAGTCTCCACGTTTGACACTCGCCCGCTCCCATGGAACAAGCGAAGCTCCCATGAACCTCCCCACGCCTTTCACCACCTCGCGTCGCGAATTTTTGAAGAACACCGGGCGCTTCGCCGCCGTCTCGGCGCTGGCCGGCGTCACTTTGCCTTACGTGCACGGCCAGGAGGCCCCTCCTGCAGGCTCCGATGGGATCCAGCTCGCGCTCATCGGCTGCGGCGGGCGCGGAACAGGGGCGGTGCAAAATGCCCTCTCGGTGAGCGGCGGCGCGCTCAAGCTCGTCGCGATGGCCGACGTCGCGGAGAACAAGCTCAAAGGCAGTTACAATGCGCTTCACGATAAGTTCGGAATGCAGATCGAGGTGCCGGAGGATCGGCGCTTCGTCGCGTTCGATGGCTTCAAGAACGCCGTCGATTGCTTGAAGAAGGGCGACATTGCGATCTTTGCGACCCCGGCGGCGTTCCGCTGGGTGCATTTCAAATATGCGATCGAGAAGGGCGTCCATGTGTTCATGGAAAAGCCGATCAGCGTCGATGGGCCGACTTCACGCAAGATGCTGGCCCTCGCGGACGAAGCGGAAGCCAAAGGAATCAAGGTCGCCGTGGGGCTAATGTGCCGCCACGACCGCCGCCGTGAGGAGCTCTACAAGCGCATTCAGGATGGTGAAATTGGCGAGATCATGGGCTTTCGCACTTACCGGATGCAGGGTCCGGTCGCTTCGTGCTTCAGCGAGCGCAAGCCGGCGGACAAGAGCGAGCTTCTCTGGCAGATCGAGCGTTTCCACAGCTTTCTCTGGGCGAGCGGCGGATCGTTCAGCGACTACATGATCCACAACATCGACGAATGCTGCTGGATGAAGAACGAATTCCCGACCTCTGCGCGGGCGAGCGGTGGCCGGCATTTCCGCGGCGATTACGTGGATCAAAACTTCGACCATTACTCTGTCGAATACGTCTTCGAGGACGGCGTGCGTATGCAGATGGAGCAGCGGAATATCACCGGCTGCCAGGACGAATTCGCCAGCTACGTCCACGGCACGAAAGGCCTCGGAATTATCTCTAGCGCGGGTCACACGCCGGCCAAGTGCCGCATCTTCAAAGGCTACAATGTGAAGAGCGAGAATCTCATCTGGCGCGCCGAGCAACCGGAGCCGAACCCTTACCAGACAGAGTGGGACGACTTCGTTTCAGCAGTCCGGCAGGATCTGCCTTACAACGAGGTGAAGCGGAGCGTCGAAGCAAGTCTGATGTGCGTGCTCGGCCGGATGGCGGCGCATACCGGCCAGCCGCTTACGCGGGACGAAGTGCTCAATCACGAGCACGAGTTCGCGCCCGATCTCGACAAGCTGACGATGGACAGCCCGGCGCCGATCATCGCAGATGCCGACGGCAAATATCCAGTGCCTCAGCCCGGGATCACGAAGAAGCGGGAGTATATCGTTCAGGACGTCTGAGGGCGCCAGCCTGTCGACCACAGCGCGGCAGGTGTTTAGCCGATCTGCCTTTGTGTCCGTAGGACCTGTGCGAGTTTCGCAGTCTCGGCAGCCGCTTCTACCGCCCTGCGCGAGCGGCTTATACCTCATCAGGCGCTCTAACGCGTTCGACGCGTCCTGTTAATCTGCCGCCGAACCTGTTGCCGCCCGGTTGTCGTTGCAGACGCCACTTCACCGATGGTGAAAGTCCCGCTCAAGGATTGGCTCGGGCTGGAATACTTGACACCCGTGAAGGTTCCGCCCGTTGCACTCGTGAAGTAGGGGTACAGATCGCACTGAGGCTCATTGCTTGAGAGGAAAGCGAGAAAGGCCGCGTAGGGTGTTGCGGCACTTGTCTGGGGCTTCCAGTTATAGGCACTGACCGTCCCCGTAGTCGAACCGGCGCGGATCGCCCCTGTGGTGCCGTCTGCATTAAACGTCATCTCGAGCGTATTTGACCCGGCGAAATTGCCTGCCGTAAAGGTGAACACCAGCCTTTTACCCGCGAGCCTGGCTGGGGCAAAGATGTCGGGGTACGCGATCACCGGGACGCGATAGAACTGTTGCGTCTTCCCTTGAGCGAGGCTCGTGACGTCGATCCTTCCGACGGGCGGTGCGGCAAAGAAGCCGTAGTTGATCGCCGTCCACGTGAGAAGGTTGTCAGAGCGAAAAAGGCGGTAGTCGGCGTTCGCGATGGTTCCGAAGGTCAACAGCCGGTTCGCTCCCTCCTGCACCAGCCGCGGATCCGCCCCGCCCACTCGCGGCAAGCGCTGTGCGGAGAGGAGGAAAGCTTCGGCCGCAGCGCCGACCCGCCGGATGGAGACGCTCTGGATCACTACTGGAGTCAGCGGACGGTCGCCGGTGCCAGTCGGCGTGTCGCCGATCGCATTCACCACCTCCATGCCAGCGACCACCTTGCCGAAGATGCTGTGCTTGTTGTCGAGATGTGCCGTGGCTCCAAGAGTTACAAAGAACTGGCTGCCGTTGGAATGAATGCCGGAATTGGCCATCGAAAGAAACCCCGCTGCCGTGTGCCGAAGGGTCGAATGAAACTCGTCCGGAAAGCTGTAGCCGGGGCCGTCTGTTCCCTGACCATTGGGCGAGCCGCCTTGGATGACGAATCCTTTGATCACGCGATGAAAGATGATGCCATTGTAGAACGGCTGACGCCGAACAGCTCCGGTTGCGAGGTCCAGCCAAGGCTGTTCGCCGGTTGCGAGGCCGGCGAAGTTCGCGACGGTTTTCGGTGCTCGGTCGTAGTAAAGCTCGCAAGTGAAGTTCCCTTGAGAGGTAACGAAGTCGGCAAAGAGCCCGTCTTGCGCCCGCCCTGAGAGAGCCAGTGCGAAGAGGAACAGGAGCAGGACGAAAGACCGGGAGGAGAACATGATAAAATGTTACGTGGCCGCCCGGAGCTTATGCAGGGCTCACCGAAGCGCAAGGGATGCTCTGCCGAGTTCGCTTTTCTCGGAAGCGAGTCCATATAGAGGAATGAAGCAGCGCGAAGTGACTGATAACGATAAGACTACTTGGACCTGTGTGCAGGCGCTTTCCGGGATGAGTAAAGAGAGCGCGGATGAAGCCGAGGAAAGGCTGGAGAGTGACTCCGGTACGGTGCCCGTTGTCTGCACGCCGCGTGGAGGCGCGCGTTCGGTGCGGCTGGAGCTCGCTACGGACTGGGAGACGAGTGTCTCCGACGATGCTTTGGTCGAGAAAATCTCCGCTGCCCGAGACTAGTGCTCTGTCAGTGATGGTTTGGTGGAGAAAGCACACCCACCTCTCAGTCATCCTGAGCGGAGCGGAGGTGGAAGTGCGGGCGGAGCGCAGTCGAAGGACCCCGTTGCTTTGCGGCAGCGCCCCGTGCGGCCGAGCGAACCCACTTGGCTGGGCGGCGGCATCTAGCCGGACCTTCAACGGGGTCCTTCGACTCCGCGCCCGAAGCGGCACTCCGCTCAGGATGACTGAGAGGAAATAGGCGCAGTCGCATCCGTGTCGCTGCCCTTTTTCCGCAACGGTGCCTGACGGCGCGGCATTTCTGAGCGAGTCTAGCCGTCCATGCCTGCATCCGAGACTCCACGGCATCTCGAGTTAAAACGCCTCGCCCTCGGATGGGCGCAGCTTCAGGGATTTCGAATCGCGGGCACCGAGGTTTCGCTGCCTCATCTGCGCGTGCGGCTCGATGTCGCCGCGTGCCGTGCGCCGAAACGTTCCGAACGCGCGGCGGTGCCGCTCGGTTGCGACCGTGCTGTCGGGGCGACGGCGATCTTCGAGTGCAAACAGCACCGAAGCGATTTCCTCCGCGATTCCCGATCGACCGAGAAGATCGGCTTGCGACTGCGCGCGCTCCACGAGCGCCGCAAGCTCTACGAGAGTTCGCTGCCCGTTCACCTTCCATCGCTGCGCAAAGGGGAGTCGCTATTTCCGGAGTTCGACGGCTGCCGCTTCGAGGAGGCGGGCTTTGAGCCGTACGACACCGTCCAAGCGGAAATCCGCCAGCTCACCGCTCAGCTCCACAAGCAGACGAAATTCGCCAAGTTACTCCGCTGGGGCGCGTCGAATCTGCACTATGTCGTCGTCGAAGATGGCGTGGCTGAACCGCATGAGTTGCCGCCAGGATGGGGTTTGCTCATTCACCTCCATGGCGAGCTGCAGCTCGCTGCGCCAGCTACATGGCAGGAGATCAGCGCTGAGCGCCGCTTCGAGCTGCTCCTGCGCATCGCCATGACCGGCACGCGCGCGGTCAGCAGGCAAATGGGCGTGGATCCGGTGCCCTGGAGCGGCTTGCTCCGTGATTCACAAGCGGCCTGAAGCGGCGGCGCACGCCGACTGTTCATGTGATGGCCACCTCCGGTCTTTGCTGGAAATGCCAACCACATGTAGGAATATCCCGATCGCGCAGGAGGCTTGGACGCTCCGCGCATGATCTTCATGCCTCTCCACACGTCCCCACTTTCGCTGAACGCATCGCAGCCGTTGCTCCCAGATGCGGAAGGAGTGTGCACGTGGGCGAGGCGGCTCGTGATTACCTTCGCTCTGCTCATCGGGGGCAGCAATCTCCTCATTTGGGAGAGCGGGTCAGTGCCGGTATTCCTGGAATCCTCAGGGATCATGGTGATGCGAGCCAACGCCAGCATCGCGATGATTGCTGCGGCCTTGTCGCTGGCTTGCTGGAGCCGAAATCCGGGAAAGGCGCGACGCGTCTGCGCGAGGATCCTGGCGTTGATTGTCGGCCTCATCGGCGGGCTTACCGCGATGCAAGACCTCGGAGGGATCGACTTGCAGATCGATCAGCTCTTCGTGCCAGGGACGATCCCGGGCGACCTCGCTACTCCGATGGTGCGGCATTCGGGGCGGATGAGCTTAAACGCCGCCTTGTCTCTTCTCTTCATCGGGCTCGCGCTCTTCGGGATGGATGAAACCTTCGTCATTCGAAAGCGGCGGTTTTGGCCAGCTCCCGGTCTTGCGTTGCTTTGGACGCTGCCGGTGTCGCTGGCGTTGGTGGGCTACCTGGTCGGGATTACAAAATTCACTGGTATCCTCAGCTCGACGAATATCCTCCTGCACACGGCGCTCGCGCTTTTTGCGCTCTGCTGTGGGATTCTCGTCGCGCGTCCCGAGAGGCCGCCGGTTTCTCGCGTTTTCTCCATCGGCGCGGATGGCGTGCTGCTCCGCTGGACGCTTCCCGGTTCTGCTTTGATCCTGCTCGCGCTCGGCTGGGCGCTCGGACAGGGGAGCAGGGCCGGGATGGTGGGATTGGGTGAGGGCACGGCAATGATGCTCTTTGGCGGATTGGTGCTGCTGTCCGCGCTGCTCTTCCGCGCCAGCGGTGCGGTGGGTCGCCAGGAAAACCGCGCCCGCGCTGCTGCGGATGCCCTGAAACGAGGGCGGGAACGCAGCCACGCGATTGTGCATTCGGCTCTCGACGGGGTTCTTCTCATCGATGGCAGCGGCGCGATCGTGGATTGGAATCCTGCGGCGGAACGGATCTTTGGCTGGGAGAAAGAAGAGGTGATTGGCCGTTCGCTGATCGAGCAGCTCATTCCGCCGGAACTGCGGCCGGCCCTTGATTTGCGTGCCCTGCATCCAGCTACGGCTGGTGAGGAGGCGCTTTCCGGGCGCCGTCTGGAGCTTCCAGCCTCCCGTCGCGACGGCGGAAAGCTGGTCATCGAGCTGAGCATCAATCCTCTTCCAGAGGCCGAGGACGCGTTGTTCGTCGCTTTCGTGCGCGACATTACCGATCGGCAGGCCGCGGAGGAGCGCCTGCGGGCGGCGAAGGAGGCCGCGGAATCGGCCTCACGCGCGAAGGATCATTTCGTCGCCGCGCTCTCGCACGAGCTTCGCACGCCGCTCACTCCCGTGCTGCTCAGCGCGGCGGCTTTGCGCAGAGACGAGCGTCTGCCGACGGACATCCGTGCAAACCTCGCGATGATGGAGCGGAACATCGCTCTCGAGGCGCGCCTGATCGACGATCTTCTCGATCTTACGAGCATCGCGCGCGGCAAGCTCCGGCTGCGGCTCGAGCCATGCGATGTCCACGCCTTGCTCGGGCTCGGCGCCGAGATCGTCCGCGAGGAGACGCGCGCAAAGGATATTTCCCTCGAGTTGGCTCTCACGGCGACACGCCATGAACTCGAGGGCGATCCAGCGCGTTTGCAGCAGGTCTTTTGGAATTTGCTGAAGAATGCCGTGAAGTTCACACCGCGCGGCGGACGTGTGGCAATCAGCACACGCGACGACCTGGAGGCTGGGCAACTCTTGATCACAGTCGCGGATAATGGCATGGGGTTCAGTCCGGAGACCTCGGAGAGTCTCTTCCAACCTTTCGAGCAGGCGGGGCGGGAGGGGGATCACCGGTTTGGTGGCTTGGGTCTGGGGCTCTCGATTGCGCGGGCCATCGTGGATCTGCATGGGGGAGTGATCCGCGCGGGCAGCGAGGGAGACGGGAGCGGTGCGATCTTCACGGTGCGATTGCCAAATCCCACTCTGCCCGCTCGCAAGACGCAGGTGGACTCCGGCGGCATTGCTCAGCCGGAACGGGCGTCCCGGTCCCGTCGCATTCTTTTGGTCGAAGATCATCCACCAACGCTCGAGGTGCTGAGCCGGCTCCTGCGCCGGGCGGGGCATGAGGTGACCACTGCCGTCAGCGTCAGTGCAGCGCAGAGCATTTCGGAGCAGCAGCCGTTCGAGATCCTGATCTCGGATATCGGCCTGCCCGACGGAACGGGGATTGAACTTATCACCGCCCTACGGCTCCGGCGGGGAGAATTCCCGGCGATCGCGCTCTCCGGCTATGGAATGGAAGAGGACCATCGCCGCACCCGGGACGCCGGCTTTTCCGCACACCTCGTGAAGCCGGTCGATTTCGATCAGCTCACGGCTGCGATTGAGAAACTTGATTCCGCTCCCGCGCGGGAAGCGGCAGCCCTCGTCGGGCAAGCTTCAGAAGGAACGTAAGCGAAGCACGTCAATCGCGACGGCCCCGAGGAAGATTGCGCCGACGATTGCGTTGCTTTTGAAGAAGGCGTGATTGATCGCTGCGGCGTCGAGTCGTGCGGCCACTCGGTGCTCGTAGATCAGCGCCACAGCAATCGCCGCGAGGCCGAGCATGTAAGCGGCGCCGAGATAGGCCAACCAGCCGAACGCCCCCAGCCCGACAAAGGCGACCCAGTGCAGGATCTGCGCGACTCGCAGGCTCTTCGGAATTCCCAACCGAACGACAATCGAGCGCAGTCCTGATTGGCGGTCGAATTCGTGATCCTGCGTTGCATAAATTACGTCAAATCCTGCGACCCAGACGAGCACCGCAAACGCGAGCACCAGAGGCGGGAAATCGAAATGCCCGCGCACCGCGAGCCAAGCACCGACTGGCGAAACGGAGAGCGCCAGGCCGAGATAGAAGTGGCTGAGCGAAGTGAACCGCTTCGTCAGCGAATAGAAGAAGACGATCACGAGCGCCACCGGCGAAAGCCAGAAGCAGAGCGGATTGAGAAACCAGCTCGTGGCAATGAACGCCCCGGACGTCGCGAGCAACAGCACGAGCGCGGCGGGGCGGGGGAGAAGCTTGTGCCGATCGGCCGTGCGGGGATTAAGCTTGTCGATTTCCCAATCAGCGAGCCGGTTGAACGTCATTGCCGCCGTCCGCGCGAAGACCATGCAAAGAAGAATCAGCGCGACGGTTCGCCAGTCCGGCAGCCCGCCAGCCGCGACGAGCATCGCCCCCAGCGCAAACGGCAGCGCGAAGACGGTATGCGAGAAGCGGACAAACTGCAGGGCTCGGGCAATCACGGGTATTCTCGCATAAGGAGACTGTCCTGACTTACGGGTATAAATATCGATACCGCCCTTAGATCACGGTCATTCATAGTGCGTCCACATTCGGATCACCTTCACTACGCGCTCGGCCTCATACAGCTGGTAAACGAGGCGGTGCTGGATGTTGATTCGGCGGGAGTAAGCGCCTGCCAAATCCCCGACCAGCTTCTCGTACGGGGGCGGAGATTCGAAGGGGTCGCGAGCGAGAAGTTCCAGTAGCCGCTGCGTCTGATTCTTGAGATTAGCGGAAGCTACCTTGCGGGCGTCTTTTTGAGCCTGCCTTGTGAAAACGAGCGACCAACTCACCAGCCGGGGTCGCTGGAACTTTTGCTCAACGGTTCTGCCATGCCTTCCCGAATCGAAGTCCTCATCCCGGGGATGGAAACGAGGTGAAGTGTCTCTTGAATACTCCGCCAATCATCTTCCGCGATGAGAATCGCGTTCGAACGGTTGCCCGTGATTTGTATGGGCTGGTGAGACTCGGCAGCTTCATCCATAAGCTCGTAAAGCTTCGTGCGCGCTAGCGTTACGGGGAGTGAAGTCATTCTAGACACGTCCGGGGAAGAGTCCGTTTTGTCAAGGCAATGGAAATGGCAAAAGACTCGCCCGGAACTCGCGATACTTACGGCTTTGCCTCTGGAGCGCGGGGTTCTTCCTGCTCGTCGAACATCCCGGTGAGGCGGTCGTCCACGCGCAGATCGATGAGACGCCAGACGTTCTCCGACTTATAAAAATAGAACCGCCAGCGGAGTGGGAACTCCTTGCCTAGTGAAACACAGGTGCGGCGAAGTAGCCGGGTGCCAATCGACTTCGACTCCACGACTTCATAGCCGAGCACCGCGCCAAACACTTCGATGGCTTCGCGCGTTTTGTCCTTCAGCGACTTCAGCTCATCGGGACGTTCGGCTATCTTCGAACCCCGGGTCAGCGTCTCATAGGCCTGGTCGAGTTCACCCTTTTGCAGCAGACCGAAGAAGGTTGCGGCGATCTGCGACGGCGGATCCTGGAAGCGGAGCGCTGTGCCTCCCGCATCAGGCGTGCTTTCGGTAGAGCCCGCGGCGGTGGCAGCGGGAGCTTGAGGTGCGGCCGCTGCTTCCGGGGTTTTTGAGCCGGGTTGAAAGATCAGCGTCTTGTTCTTCTCCGGCTTCGGCTTCTCCTGCGCGAAGGCGGCGAGAGTGCTGAGAGCGAGAAGGGCGGGGATGTAAAAGACGGGTTTCATTCGAGGAGCGCTTGGAGTTTCCGCCGAGCTCCAAAGACCAGCGGTAGACCGTGGGCGAATGTCAGGAGTTGCCAATCAAACAGCAATAGTTTTTGCAACGACGTCGGGAGAGTTTTCGGCTGGAGGCAATACTTTGCCGGCAGCAGCGCAAAGCCGTGGGACTCGAGGTTGATGAGCGCATCGCCGATGCACATGACACCTCCGGGCGCGTGCAAGGCGATCTCGCCCGCTCCGGCACCGGGCACTTCGACGACGGTGATCTCGTTCAGCAGCTTGTCGCCGTCCTGTAGCCGTTGATCGAGGGCGAGGCCGAGTTCCGCCTCCGC
Organism: Chthoniobacteraceae bacterium; assembly: GCA_036388395.1. Taxonomy (GTDB): domain Bacteria; phylum Verrucomicrobiota; class Verrucomicrobiia; order Chthoniobacterales; family Chthoniobacteraceae; genus DASVRY01. The sequence goes on along the minus strand of DASVRY010000295.1, from coordinate 1,856 downwards.
CGTGGAATGCGCAGCGATCGGGATGGAAAAGCGCGCGCGGTATTCCTCGGCGGCTCGCGCGTGGTTGCCATTGGTGAGGATGATCTGCGCAGGGGTGGCGAGCGAGGTTAGTTCTTCCAGCGCCGCGGAAGCGAGCGGGATTGGGTCGATAAAGAGGAGCTTTTCTCCGAACTTCAGCGCGGCGGAAGAGAGGTCGGACTTCACCGCCGGCGCGTAGCTTTGCCAGAAAAACAGCCCCGGCTGGACCTGCTGAAACTCGTCGGCTGGCTTCATGTCCGCGCCTGCACCGCGACCTCGTATTGCCGCGTGCGCAAGCCCCAGACGATAAACACGGCCCCAATGGCGAAGAGGAAGATCGAGAGGAACTGCCCCGCCGAAATCGTGCCGACGGACCAGGCTGGATCAGGCACGCGGTAGATCTCGCCGATGATGCGCAGCGCTGCATACAGGATGAAGAACGCGCCGGTGATCACCCCGCGCGGCACCCGGCAGCGCGTGCGCATAAACCAGAGCACGGCAAAGAGCACCACTCCCTCGAGCAGTGCTTCGTAGATCTGCGATGGATGACGCGGCGGCAGTGTGTCGAGCAGCGCCTGCCGCACGGCTTCGTCCTTCTGGATTACTTCCAGCGGAGGCATGGAGTCGCCGAGTTCGGTGGGAAAGACGACGGGCCACGGGATCGTCGCCGGACCTCCTGGCGCACCGGACACTTTCCCGAAGAGCTCACCATTGATGAAGTTCGCGCAGCGCACGAGGAAGAGCCCGATCGGGGCGACGACGCAGAGCGAGTCGCCGATGCTGGTCCAGGAGACCTTGTGTTTCCGAGCGTAGTAGAGGGTGAAGAGCACGAGCCCCAAAATGCCGCCGTGGCTGGACATGCCGCCTTTCCATACCTCCAGCGGCCACCACCATGGATCGCCGGTGTGATCCTGTTGCGAACCGTAGAAGATCATCCAGCCGATCCGGCCGCCGAGCATCACCCCGAAGAGCGCGGCCCAGGTGATGAAGTCGCTGACTTTCTCCGCCGGCATCTCGGTGTAGCGGCGCACGGCAAGCCACCTGTAGAGGAGAAATCCGAGGACGAACGAGAGAACGTAAGAGAAGCCATACCAGCGCGGGCCAATGCCGGGGCGGATCTCGAAGACGAACGGGCTGAGATCGTGTAGAAAAGTCGCAAGCACAGCGCGGAGAGTTGCGCGTCGGGTGAGCGGTGTCGAGTTCGTGGGCTGCGACTGTACGTCTCGCTCTTCATCTTCGACTTAATCTTCCCTGCACAAACGGAACGGGAAAACGCCGAACGCCCAACGTCGAACTCCGAACACCGAAGGCAGAGACGGCGTCGCGCGCGGTCTCCGCAGTTCGCCGTTCGGCGTTGGGAGTTCGACGTTCGACGTTTTCGTCCTCCTCCTCGCCTAACAGAGAGGGAGAGTAGGACTCAGCCGGGTCCCAGCAGTTCCGCGACTTGGGCCTGAACATCGGCGATTTGCTCCAGCCGAAGCTGAGGATCGGGAATGAGGAACACCTCGCCCGTCTTTACATGCTCGTAGATCAACGTTGTTCGACCGTCCTCTTCCTTCGCGTCGATCTGCTTCAGCTGGCGCTTTCGCTCGAGCATTAGCGCCAGGATGTAGCGGGTATTGGTATGCTGCGGCGAATTCTCCTCCATGTAGTGGCGGAGCAGATCTTCGGCGGTTTGTTTGCCCAGCGTCTCAGAAGTTGCGGGCGGCGGCGTCTCGAATTTCGACCGCCAAAACGAATACGGCTGGATGTTGTCGTTACGCTGCTGCCAGGCAGATTCGCTCAAATCTTCGCGTCGATAAACCCCTTTGTCGTTGAAGAGCAGCGTATAGAAATAT
>DASVRY010000294.1:0-2876 GCA_036388395.1 Chthoniobacteraceae bacterium | reverse complement strand
TCAGATATGCCTAGGCGAATTTGCATCTCTTCTAGCTCTTTCGCCATCTTTTCAGTCCGATCCCGATGTCCGCTTGCAGCTGCAGCGACCTTTTTGAACTCCCTATCTATGTGCTCATTTGAGGCCGCCTCTCTCTCCTCTTTGTAGAAGAAGGCAATGACGTTTGCCATATCTGCGGCATCCTTCGCGTTGTTGCAGTACACCCCGAGTTCCACGGTGGAACTTCGTGACTTCCCCAGTCGCCGCGCTTCTCTTACGAGCGGGGTCACCCGTTTCCCAGTAAGGTCGCGTCGATCACCTGGGCGGCCTTCCGTTCGGAGGTACTTTTTTGCTTGGTCCAGCAGGGCCTTTGACCCAAGGCGCTCGAGCTGCTCTTTTACGTAAGCGCGAGGCAGCTCCCTGGTAGCGCTGTTAAAATCGTGTGAGTCGCTCTCGATACCACGTAGTTCGATGACAACCCGGGCAAAGTAGATCGGTGAGAGCAACTGATGGAGGAGAAAAACGCCGGAAACTAAGAGGAGAGCCAACGCCGCGGCGACCTTTCCCGGATGTTTCCACGGCCACCGTGAGATCCTCCGAGCCCATCGTGGCGAGCGCCAGGTTTTCTCCACTTCGTGGAGTTCGTTCCCTGCTGGAGGTGGCGTGACGCCCAGCGGATGAACCTCAGGCATTTCTGTAGTCCCTGCGGTCGGGCTTGAGCGGCTCTCTACAGATCCACCATTGAGCGGGGTACCACAGGCCGGGCAGCATTTCTCCGTCACGCTGGGAGTATACACACCAATCTTCCCGCCGCACCACGTTGTGCCGGGAATCTCTTAAGTTGCCAGCTGCCAGAATCATGGAAGGCGAAGGTCACCGGCAACCCGATCCGAACCCGCGCCGCCGCCGCAAACGAGCAATGCCTTGCCGGACAGGAAATCCTTTGCAGCCCGTTTCACCTGCGCCTAGCCTGCCGACCCTATGATAGACGTCGCTTCGCTGCCGGATAAACACGGCCACTTCGGGCAGTTTGGCGGGATGTTTGTGCCGGAGACGCTTATGACGGCGCTGAACGAGCTGACGGAGGAATACATGAAGGCCAGGGAAGACGCCGACTTCCAACGCGAACTCGCCGATCTGCTCCACCATTACGCGGGGCGGCCGACACCTCTCTACTACGCCGAGCGGCTGACGCGCGAACTCGGCGGCGCGAAGATTTACCTGAAGCGCGAAGATCTGCTCCATACCGGGGCGCACAAGATCAACAATGCGCTCGGTCAGATTCTCCTGGCGCGGCGCATGGGCAAGACGCGGATCATCGCCGAGACCGGTGCAGGTCAGCACGGCGTGGCGACAGCGACCGTTGCCGCCCGCGCGGGTCTGGAGTGCGTGATTTACATGGGCGCGGTCGACATGGAGCGACAGGCGCTGAATGTCGCCAGGATGAAATTCCTCGGTGCGAAGGTGGTCGGCGTCACCGCGGGACAGGCGACACTGAAGGAGGCGATCAATGAAGCGATGCGCGATTGGGTGACGAACGTCCGCAATACGCACTACATCCTCGGCTCTGCTCTCGGCTCGCATCCTTACCCGATGATGGTGCGCGATTTCCACCGCTGCATCGGCGATGAAGCTCGCCGGCAGATCCTCGAGCGCGAAGGCGGGCTGCCAAACCTGCTCGTTGCCTGCGTCGGCGGCGGGAGCAATGCGATCGGACTATTCTGGCCGTTCCTCGGCGACACTGAAGTCGCGATGGTCGGCGTCGAGGCGGGTGGCCGTGGTATTCGCACCGGTGAACACGCGGCGCGTTTTCAGGGCGGAAAGCTCGGTGTCTTGCAAGGGACGAAAACGTTCCTGCTTTCGGACGACGACGGGCAGATCCAGCTCACGCACTCAGTCTCCGCGGGTCTCGACTACGCGGCGATCGGGCCAGAGCACGCTTATCTGCGCGAGCAGGGGAGGATCGATTACGACTTCGCTACTGACGACGAGGCGCTCGATGCGTTTCAAAGGCTCTCGCGGATCGAAGGGATTATCCCCGCGCTCGAATCGTCGCACGCGATCGCGCATGTGATCAAAGTCGCGCCGAAGATGTCGCCGGATCAGATCATTCTCGTGAATCTCTCCGGTCGGGGAGACAAAGACGTCTCGCAAGCAGCGGCGATCCTTTTGCAAAAGTGAGGAGCATGACCGGCTACGGACGCGGCCAGAGCGTCTCGGATGGCAGCAAGTATTGCGTGGAGCTGAACTCGGTGAACCGCAAGCAAAGCGATGTGGTTGTTACCTTGCCGCGGGATCTTGCCGACCTCGAATCGCAGGTGCGCGACACGGTGAACACCGAAGTCTCGCGCGGCCGGCTGAATGTGACGGTGACTTGTCATCACAGCGCTTCTAGTGGGCAAAATCTCGCGCTCGATACGGAGCTCGCGCGCACTTACCACCGCGCGATGATCGAGCTGCAGAGGGAGCTGAAGGCAGCCGGTGAGATCAGCATTGAGACGGTGTTGCGGGCGCCCGGCGTCTTTCGCGTGCCGGACGAGCAGGTCTCCGCGGCGGATGCGTGGCCACATGTGCAGGCAGCGCTCGCCGAAGCGCTCGTGGAGCTCGTCACGATGCGCGAACGTGAAGGCAAGCATCTCGCGAAGGATCTCATCCGCCGGGTGAAGGTCGTGCGCGATAATGTCCGCAAGGTGCGCGAGCTTCAACCGGCCTCGGTGAAGCGATATCGCCAGGCCCTTCATGAACGAATCAGCAAAGCCGGCGTGGACTTGCCACTTGATGACGACCGCCTCGCGAAGGAGGTAATCTTCTTCGCCGACCGGTCCGATATCACCGAAGAGCTGACGCGGCTGGATAGCCACTTCGCGCAGTTCGCGCACATGCTCCGCCGCACCGAG
>DASVRY010000293.1:0-6313 GCA_036388395.1 Chthoniobacteraceae bacterium | reverse complement strand
AAGCCCCGGAGTGTTGGCGGCAAGATGCACGAGCGCGTGGTAGACGTTCTCGGCATCGGCTCCGAGGATGGCGGCCAGTTCCGCCGCGGTCTTCGGCAGCCCGCTGCTCTCGGTGAGCATCTCGCGCACCCGGAGCTGGAGCTCGATCACCGCGGTGGCGGCTTTCTTCCCGGCTTCGACACCGGGCTGATGATAGGCATTGATATTCACAAGCGAGGCATAGAAGCCGACGGCCCGTTCATACATAGCGATTAACGCGCCAACACTCGCGGCCGTGACCGAGGAAATGCTCACCGTGATCGAGTCGCGTCCGCCTTCGTAAAGCGCCGTGCGAGTGCCGCGGAGGAATCCCTGCAGGTAATCGCCGCTGGTGATGCCGGGCTCCACTTCCATCGGTTTACCGGCGCGGGCCTCGCGCACTTCGATGAAGGTGGCGAAGAAATTTGCCACGCCGTCGCGGAGCTGCTGCACGTAGGCGTGCTGATCGGTGGAGCCTTTGTTGCCGTAGACTGCGATGCCTTGGTTCACCTGCTGCCCGTCGAGATCCAGTTCCTTCCCGAGCGATTCCATCACGAGCTGCTGGAGATACTTCGAGAAGAGCACCAGCCGATCTTTGTAGGGCAGAATGACCATGTCTTTCTCACCGCGGCCCTTACCGGCGGAGTGCCACATCAGCGCGAGGAGCATTGCGGGATTCTTGAGCGTGTCGCGCGTGCGGGTCCACTCATCCATCTGCGCGGCGCCGGCGAGGAATTGCTCCATATCGAGCCCCTGCAGCGAGAGCGGCACGAGCCCGACGGCGCTCATCACGGACGTGCGGCCGCCGATCCAATCCCACATCGGGAAGCGCTTCAGCCAACCCTGGCTCACTGCTACTCGATCCAGTTCGCTGCCCGGGCCGGTCACTGCGACGGCGTGCTTCGCAAAGTCGAGGCCGAGCTTCTCGTAGCGCGCCTGTGTTTCGAGCATCCCATTGCGCGTCTCCTTCGTGCCGCCGGATTTGGAAATAACGACCGCGAGGGTGTGCTCCAGCCGGCCTGCGAGCGACCCGAGCACGCGATCGAAGCCATCAGGATCGGTGTTATCGAGGAAATGGAGACGCATCGCGTTGTCCTCTGTCCCGAGCGCGTCGGAGACGAATTGCGGTCCGAGTGCTGAGCCGCCGATGCCAATGAGCAGAATGTCGGTGAACTTCCCGCCCGCATGAATCTCCGCGGCAAATTCGCGGATCGAGGCGTTGGCCTGTTCGATCTCCTGACGCAACTCCGCGGTCGGGGCGAGCTGCGGCGCGCGAAGCCAATAGTGCCCGACCATCCGGTTTTCGTCGGGATTGGCGATGCTGCCGGTTTCCAGCGCCTGCATTGCTGCGAGGGCTTTTTGCGCGAGCGGCTCCATCTTCGGGAGGAAATCATCGCCGAAGCGCATGCGGCTGATGTCGATGGAAAAGCCAAGCGCTTCGTTGCGCAGGAAGTATTTTTGGAAGCGTTCCCAAGCAGGAGTCATAGACGGTCAATCGAAGCGGAATAGGGGAAAAAGAAAACGCTAAACTCGATGGTGTGGACGCAGGAAGTTTTCGGACGAGTCGCGAAAGAAAACATTCAGCCATTTCTCGTGTTCTCCTCGTCCTCCTACTCCTACTTGTCCTCGATCTGGGGCAGAGGTTCTTCGAGGACGAGTTCGAGTAGGAGGACGAGGACGACTCACCACCTTCCGCAGTTGAGCTTGCCGGCCCTCGGGCGTAGCGTGCCTGCCTCACCGACCCGGATGTTAGAGATCAAACGCGCTGCTCGAGCCGCTGACCCGCTTGACCAGATCGCCGCCACCCCTGCGATGGCTGCGAAGCTGGAGTTTTTGCGCGCCGGTGAGGAGGCAGTGTTCGAACACGTCACCGAGGCAGCGCAACCGTTTCTCGCCGGAATCCTCGCCCACTCGGCGAAGAGCCGCGTCTGGGTCGTCTGCCCGGACGTGCGCCGACAGGAAATTTTCCACAACGAGCTGCTAAACTGGTATCCCGACGCGCTCTTCTTTCCCGAGAGCGATGTCTCTTCAGTCGAGGGCGCGCTGCCCGATCCGGAGACCGTGGCCGAGCGGCTCGCCATCGTGCAAAAGCTCACCGCAGCCAAGGGCCGGCAGATCATTGTGCTCACGGGGGCCAGTCTCATTGATCAGGTGCCCGCCCGCGACGCTCTGAAGAAGCTGGAGCTGCGGCTGGCGCGCACCACGCGGATCGATCGCGAGAAGTTCATCACACAACTGCAGACTGCCGGGTACGAGCACGCGCCGCAGGTTTCCACGCGCGGTCAATACGCGCTCCGCGGCGGGATCATCGACGTCTTCTCATTTCACCATTCGCTGCCGGTGCGGATCGAACTCTTCGACGACGAGATCGAGTCGATCCGGCATTTCGATCTCGATGCGCAGACCTCCGTCGAGCACCTCGATAGCTGCACGATCCTACTCGGCGAAGCGGCGGCTGATGAGAGCGTCCGCACCTGCGCGCTCGCCGACTACATTGGGAAGGGCGACCTCACCGTTGATGCCAATGCCGGCTGGGATGCAGGGCGCGCGCGCATTCTCGAAGGATCGGAAGGCACCGAGCTCACGGAAGATTTCGGCACCGCCTTTCACGACCACGGCCTGGGGGAATTCGATGCCGGCGATTTCGTGGTCGACGAGCTGAAGCGGGAGCGCTTTTTCAAGCAACTCACCGACTGGCGCGAAACTGGTTGGCGCGTCTTCATCGTCTGCAACAACGAAGGCGAGATCGAACGTCTCCACGACCTCATCCCAGCAGTGGAGGTCGACGCGCTCACTTTTACGATCGGCACGCAGGCACGCGGCTTCACTTTTCCCACTGGGAAGGTCACAGTGCTTTCGGATGCGGAACTCTTCGGCCGCTATCGGAATACGCGCGCCCGGCGCATGGCTCTGCGGCGCGCGCGGGAGCAGTCGCAGCGGGTGCAGATCGACTACAGCGAGCTGAACGAAGACGACCTCGTCGTCCATCTCGAGCACGGGATCGGCCGCTACGAAGGGATGAAGCAGATCCCGTCCGGCGACGGGAAGACGGAGGAAGTGCTCGTGGTGGCTTTCGCCGACGACGCGCGGCTCTACATTCCGCTGGAGCAATCGTACCTCATTTCACGCTACGTTGGCGTCGGGAAAAAGAACCCGGCGCTCAGTGCCCTCGGCGATCCGAAGTGGGCCAAGGCGAAGAAGAATGCCGAGAAGGCGGTCTTCGACTACGCGGCGAAGCTGCTCGAGGTGCATGCGGCCCGCGAAACCGCAAAAGGCTACGCCTTCAGCGCGGACAAGAAGTGGCAGCGCGAATTTGAGAGTTCGTTCCTCTTCAAGGAAACCGTCGATCAGCTCGCGGCAATCAACGCGACGAAGCAGGACATGGAATCCGAGCGGCCGATGGACCGGCTGATCTGCGGCGATGTGGGCTTTGGGAAAACCGAGGTGGCGATCCGCGCCGCCTTCAAAGCCGTGATGGACGGGAAGCAGGTGGCAATTTTGGTCCCGACGACGGTGCTCGCGCAGCAGCATTATCACAACTTCCGCGAGCGAATGTCGGATTATCCGATCACCGTCGATACCCTGAGCCGCTTCCGCAGTCCCGCCGAGCAACGAAAGACGGTGGAAGGGCTACGCGATGGCACGGTGGATATTGTTGTCGGCACCCATCGGCTGATTTCCAAGGACATCCACTTTAAGGATCTGGGCCTCGTGGTGATCGATGAAGAGCAGCGCTTCGGAGTGCTGCACAAGGAACGGTTTAAGGAACTGTTTCACCTCGTGGATATGCTCACGCTTTCCGCGACGCCGATTCCGCGGACGCTTTATCTGTCGCTCATGGGGGCGAAGGATATGAGCACGATCGAGACGCCGCCGCTCAATCGCATTCCCACCGAAACGCTTATCTGCCCGTATGATGAGCGGATCATCCGCGACGCGATCGTGCGTGAAATGAAGCGCCAGGGTCAGGTCTACTTCCTGCACAACCGAGTGCAGAGCATTGAGAAGGTGCGCGACCGCATTAGTCACCTTTGCCCGAAGGCGAAGATCGTCATTGGCCACGGGCAAATGGATGAGCACGAACTCGAGGAAGTAATGCAGGAGTTTGTCAGTGGAAATGCCGACGTGCTCATCTCCACGACGATCATTGAGAGCGGCCTGGATATTCCTAACGCGAATACGATCATCATTGATCGCGCTGACCGCTTTGGCCTCGCGGATCTCTATCAACTTCGCGGTCGCGTGGGCCGCGCGCAGCACAAGGCGTATGCCTATCTGATGCTCCCGCGCGAGATGCTAACGGTTGGTGAAGCGCGGAAGCGGATCAACGCGATCAAGCAATACAGTTCACTGGGCGCTGGCTTTAAGATCGCCATGCGCGATTTGGAAATCCGCGGCGCCGGTAACATCCTTGGCACCGCGCAGAGTGGTCACATCATCAATATAGGTTTCGAGCTCTATTGCTCACTGCTCCGGCAGGCAGTTTCCAAGCTCAAGGGGGAAAAGACTCGTCCGCGTCTCGAAGTCATTCTTCGCACCGACTTCGTCGCTACTCGTGAAGCGGAATTCATGAAGGCGAGCCAGCAGTCCGTTCCCGCCTTCCTGCCAACGAGCTACATTGCCGAGGCCCAACCGCGCATCCAGGCGTATCGCCGCCTTGCTGAGATCGCTACGCAGGAGCAGCTTGATCAGCTCCGGAAAACGTGGCGCGACCGATACGGCAAACTCCCCGAAGCCGTGGAGAACCTAATGATGATGAGCGCCGTGAAGATAGCAGCCGCGGTGCGCAAGATCACCGTCGTCGAGGTGAAGGACGACAAGGTAATGCTGACGCGCGGCGGTGACTATGTGTTAATCAACGGCAAGTTCCCGCGATTGCCTGGCAATTCGGAGAGGAAACTAACCGACCTGCTGGCGATGATTAAAAGCCTTTAGCGAGCGCGGCTTCAAGCAATCGCACTCGTCTTGATGAACAGGCCGTAGCCAAAAAGGAAAGGCACCGCGGACATGCCGCGGCGCCTTTGAGAAACGATGTCTATGCTATAGGTCCCTTGCCGCGGCGGCCGGTGACCAGCGAGACAATGAATAGGATTAGGAAGACGACGAAGAGCACTTTTGCGATCGTCGCAGCGGTTCCGGCAATCACGCCAAAGCCGAGAACGGCAGCGATGATGGCAACGATGAGGAAGGTAATGGCCCAGGATAACATGTGTAAGTTCCTTTCAGTTAATGGTTCGTGAAAGTATCGGGATTCCCCTGAGTTCCGCGCCTACGGAAAACTTAGCTTTTAGGATGCATAGTCTTATCCGGGGAGTTTCCAACCCGCCCGGTCCCGGACCAAAGCCGTCACCAGCGACCACGCAGGGTGAGCGTCGTGCCGGATTCAGGCGCAGAGACGATGCGCAAACTCCCAGACAGACGACGTGCGCGTTCGCGCAGGCTCGGGATCCCCACCCCTGAACTCACGCTTGCGGGATCAAAGCCGCGGCCGTTGTCCTTGATCTCGAGCAAGAGCTCGCGATCCGTAAGGCGGAGCGCCAGTTCAACGCGGCTGGCGTGCGCATGCCGGCCGGCGTTGCTGACTGCCTCTTTGAAAAAAAGGAACATCTGGCGTCGAGCGCTCATCGGGAGATCGTCTGGCACTTTAGTGGGGCACTCGCGCCAGACGATTTCTTTTCCCGCGAACATCCGCATCACGACCCTCTGCATCCGGCCGATCAGATCGAATCCGGCTTCCTCGCGGGCACCCATAACCCAGAGCACTTCGCGCATCGCCTCCATCGTCTCGGCGGCAATGCTATGCACCTCGCGCCATTCCTCACCGGCAGTTCCAGCTGGGGCAGCGTTTGCGCCCATTTCGCTAAGCACCGCAATGCCCGCCAGATTGCTCCCAATCTCATCGTGCAAATCGCGCGCGAGGCGCAAGCGGAAGTGCTCGAGTTCGAGCAACCGATGACGCCGGGCACGCCATGCGGTGCCAATCGCGGCCAGTGCAAGTGCGGCCGCCAAAACCGAGCCGAGCCAGATTGCGCGGCGTTGTGCGTCTGCCTGGAGCGCGGGAAGGCGGGCCTCGATCAACTCCAGATGCGCCTGGGTGGAGGCTCGCGTCGCCCATTCCTCCAGCCAGCGAGGGAGCTCGAGAATTTTCCCGTAGCTCGCGTAGCCATCGACGAGGATTTCGCTCGGGCGCTGCGGCTTCCGGTCGGGATCCCCTGAAGAGAGCACGCGGGAACCGCGGGCGATATTTTCACCTCCAGCGTAAACCTCCAGCTCTGAAAGGGCGAAAGACGTGCCA
>DASVRY010000292.1:0-5511 GCA_036388395.1 Chthoniobacteraceae bacterium | reverse complement strand
GGATGCGAGCATCGTGCCGTTGGTGATGTAGCTGAACACTCCAACGCCAGACGCATCAACGAGGTCTTGGGCGATTGAGATGAACTTAACGAAGTCGTCTTGAATGTTCCGTTCAAACTGGAGCTGGTTCCTTTCGCGGATTGGGGCGCCACGAAAGTTTCGATACTTGTCAACGATTCGCCGCGCTTCGGGAGACAGGTTCGCCGAATAATTCGCATACGGCGGGTTGCGATGATGACGGTGAAGCGCTTCGACTTTTTGATTTTGTTCACGGCCTCGGCTTCATGGGCGAGGGCGTCGAAGCCGATGAGCTTCGCCTGCTTGTCGTCCGACTTTTCGAGGGCGTTGGTGAGGTAGATGCGGGCGCGTTCCTCGGTGCCAAAGCGGTAGCCGGTCTCGGCGAGCTTGAGGCCGATTTTCATGTGGGCGATGGCGTAGGGGGCCATCATCAGCTCGAAGGCGTGGAGGCGCGGGAGGAGGTGCTGCGGGACGTATTGGTTCCAGTAATCGCTCCAATTCCTCGCTGCTCGCTGCTCAATTATGGGCGCTTTGCCGCTGTCAAAGCTTTTCCTAAGTTGCCGACAAATCACATCGATGACTTCGACGAGGAAGGTGGCGGTGCCGGTGGCGGGGTCGAGGATCTGAACGAAGGATTCGTCCGGAGAGACCGTGCGCTTTTCGTCCGGCTCGTCGGTGAGCGGGGGGAGTTTTAGGCCGGGGTGCTTTTTCAGCATCTCGCCCCAGGTGGTGGTGTCGGCGAGACCGTCGGCGAGGCCGAACTCGGTTTGCAGGAGCTCGTGGACGCTGCGGACGATGTAGGAGACGACGGGCTGCGGGGTGTAGAAGACGCCGCGTTTAACCCTCATCGCGTGGTCATAAGCGGTGAGGAAATTCTCGTAGAAGTGAATGACGGGATCTTCCCCGGGATTCCGGTTGTTGAAGTCGGCGAGGACGACTTCCATGTGGGTGTCAGGGCTGGTGAGGAGGTCGGTGACGTCGCTGACGCCGAGTTCGTCGAAGTCGATCGCCCCTTTGCGGCTCTTGATGCCGAGGAAGACGCCAAGCATCTCCTTCAGAAACGGGCTGGTGAAGATGAGGTTCGGCACGTCGTCCTTGGTGAGGGCGGTGCCTTCGCCGGGAAAGGTGCGGCGGACGGAGACGGAGAAGAGTCCGTAGGTGACGGTCTGGGCGAACATGTCGGCGAAGCCGTCGTCGTCGAGGTCGTGGATGAGGCCGGTTTGGAAAGCGCGCTGAAGTTTGCGGATTTCGCCGAAACCATCCTCCAAGCGAAGGATGGTGCGGATCCGGGAGCGGAGATTCTTTGCCAGCTCAGCCAGGGCGGTAGCGAGTTCCTGTGAGGTGCGGATGACATGGCCGTGCCGCAGGAGGAAAGCGGCGCTCCATTCTTTGTGCCACGCCTCGGGATCGCGCTCGTAGGTGTCGCGCCATTTGAGCTTTTTGCTTAACGTCTCAGCAACGTAATCCATGTGGAGCGGCGTGTCGTCTGTGTCCCAGCCGAGGACGCGCAGCTCCGCCAAGCCGGTGTCCTCCCGCTCGACGAAGTGGGCAAAGGTCAGCTCGCGATTCGAGTCTTCACCGGTGGCGGAGATGAAAAGGAGATCGCGCGCCTGCCAAGCGGGCCGCTCGGTTTTGTTCGCTGAGGCCCGCTTTTTGAAAACGAGATGCCGGAGGATGCGCCGCAGGACCACGATCGGGAGCCGCCTCTTTCCGAACTCCACAAAGAAGATGCCCCATGGCTGCGCCTGATGGAGGGGGCGAAGCTGATGGATGCTCTTTACCTTCACTGCCTCCTCGTGTTTCAAGCCCAGCTCCCCGGGCTCGTATTCGAAGGTGAGGTCTTCGAAGGCGAAGTCCTGAGTGGGCCAGTCGAGCTCGTCGCGGAGATAGTCGATCAGTTCTGGAAACCGGCGGATGCTCTGGAGGCGTTCAGGGGAGATTGGCATGGGCGTCAGGCGGGGGAGTAAATGTGGAGATTGCCCGCGGTGTTCTCGATGAGGAACGTGACCAGGAGGTAGGGATCTGGAGGGAAGCTCACTGCGATACGTCGCTGGAACGGCACGCCGGCAGCAGTGACGCCCGCGCCCTGCAACACCGGCAGGTTGGCTTCCAAGGTCCGCAACGCTTCCTCGATGATCGCGGGCTGCATGGCATTGAAGTCAGCAACCGTCACTATCCCGGGAAGTTCGCCGTGTTCACAGGTGAACGTGAAGCGCTTTGGGATGGCAAACTGCTGAGCCAAGACAAAATCCCAGGTCGCGAGGCTTTTCAGAGTGCTGGAGATGACCCTCTCACTCGCATCCATGACATACGCGCAGGCTGCGAAGCGCATGATCGGTGGCGCCGCGGCATCAACGATCGGCCAAAGATTCGCAACGAGTTCCATAGCCGCTCGGCGATCAGTTCATTTCCATCCAACATTTCAACACTGGCGTGACGCCGGGAGGCGCCTGGAGAGCCCGGAGGTGCGTGCGCGTGATCTCCTTTTCGACGGCTTTTCGGAGTTTGGAAAGCTCTGCGCGGTCGAGGGCGCAATGGCGCGCGGTGTCCGGCAATGAGCGAATCAAGTCAGCGATGGCGGAGGGATCTGTCGCGAGGCGCTCGCCCTTGAGATCGCTGCAAATCCAGATGGTGAACCCCGCAGCATCGGACCATCGGAGTTCGCCATTTTCGGCGGGGACCAAATCGGGGTCCGGCCGCGGGATGCGGAAGCAGAAAAAGATAGCTTTTGCATCCGCAGCTGGGTGCTGCTTGCCAGAGAAAAGTTTGAGCGGAAGGGCACCCAGCGTGGCCGCCACCTCGGGATGCTCTTTGACGAGCCGGTTAAATTCAAGGCGGAGGCTCTCGGTCTCGGAGGGAGGGGGTTCGTATTGCTTGTTCAGCTCGCGGAGGACCTCGTAATCGTCCTTGTCGCTCAGAAGCTTGCCGTGCTCGATGCCAAGGGTCCTGGAGATGGTGAGCACTTTCCGGGTGACGCGCTCGTAGATGCGGAGCAGGTCGTTCAGCTCATCGGGCGGGAGGAAATTCCAATAGACGATGCGGCCGCGCTCACCCGCCAGCTCCGGGCGCTCCGCAACGATCTGCGCTTCGGTTTCGGCGTTCATCCGACGGTCGACGCGGCCGATCCGCTGCATGAGGCGCACGGGGTTCCAGTGGAGGTCGTAGTTGATGAGTCGCGAGGCGTCCTGAAGGTTCAAGCCCTCGGCGAGAACGTCGGTTGCGATGAGCGTCTGAATTTCCGCGCCATCCATATCGGCCGCCGAGGTGCCATTGTAGAAGGGCGAAAACCGGTGGATGACCGCACTACGCTGGCGCTGGCTGCTGCTCCCATCGATCCGCTCAAGCTGTGTGAGCCCCGCCTGTTTCAACTCGTGCTCAAGGTAGCGAGCTGTATCGGCGAACTCGGAGAAGATGATGACTTTCTGCCCCGTGAGCGCCTTGTCCACTTTGAGGAGTTTGATGAGAGCTTTGAGCTTGTCGTCACGCTCTGGCTTCACCGCGCGGACCAGCTCCAGGAACTCGGCGAGCTGATCCAGGTCGTCGTAGGTGTCGTCTCGCATGTGGTCGATGTTGTGGACGGTGGGATCGAGTTTCTCGACGGCTTCAACCTCCTCATCGGTGACGAAATCCTCCGGCAATTCCTCCTCGGTTTCGCCTGGGAAAAGCTCGGGCTGATGCTCCCGCACGTACCCGATGAGCTGATCGTTCCGAAGCTTCCATTTCTCCAGCCGGCTGCGGTCGTGAGCGGATTCCGTGTGCCGCTCGATCCAGGCGAGAAGCTTCTTCAGCAGCCGCCAGCAAGACATCTCGAACGCGCGTGCGGAGCTTTCGAAACGCTTGAGAAACTGCGTCCGAATGAGAGAAACAACCTGTGCCTGCCGGCCTGTCTCAAGCGACTCCTCGGCCTTTTCATGCCGCAGGTAGCCAAGCGGGTAATAGATCGCGAGGGCAAACAACGGCTTGGTTTTGCTGAACGCCTTCTCGACGCTCTCAAGCAGCCTGCCGTAAGTGGCCTTCAACTTGTAAGGCGCGACGCGGGGCGTGTCGCGAGTAGGGAAAAGGATGGCGCCGCCTTCGAGCTGCCGCTGGCTTTCTTTCACGTAAGAACGGCTGCGCTGGACGACGAGGTGCTCGAAGATCGTTTCCCGCTGTAGCGCAGTCTCAGTCACGGCGATTTCGAGCTGCTGTGGTGATTCCACGCGCTGCTGGGAGAGGAGCTTTTTCTCCAAGGCGATGAAATGGCCGCGCGTGCTGTGGATGCCGAGGTTGTGGCCGCTTTCAGAAAAGTAGCGATCGTTTAGGCCGGTCACGAGGCCAAGAATGTGGCGAAAGTCGTGGACCGAATTGTTGATCGGGGTCGCCGTGAGAAAATAGAGCTGCTTCGGTCGGCTGCCCGGCTGGTGCAGCGCATCCTGGAGCATGCGGTAACGCGACTTCTCGCGGTCACCCTCGCCGGCAACGCCCGGGTTCCGGAAGTGGTGCGCCTCATCGATGATCACGACATCGGCATCGCGCAGGATGCGGCTGAGGTCGCGCGGCCAGGTGCCCTTGCGCTGGAGATCGGTGTGATTGCGCACGAGCAGGCTGACGAATCCGCTGTTGAGATCCGGCAGGAGCTTTTCAATCACCGGTTCCCATACGTCCTGTCGCGCAGCTTTCGGCGCGAAGAGAACGACGTTCTTCTTCTCCTTGCTCACGAAGCGTTCGATCAGCATCAGCCCGACGTAGGTTTTCCCCAAGCCGACGCCGTCACACAGAAACGCTCCCCCGTAGCGCCGCGCGATCTGCACGAGGTTTTTGTATGCGTCGCGCTGATACTTTGCCAGATGCCGGAAGACAACGGACTCCTCGGTGTCCCACTCGTCCGGCGTGAGTTCGTGGCCACTGAAGAACTCGTGGAGGGCTTTAAACCAGATTTCGAATGGCGTGCGCGGATCGGTGTGGCGTTGAAGCGTGCGGAGGATGTCGGGAGTGATGTCCTCGGCATCCTCCCAATGGCGCTCATACCATTCCTGAAGCAGCCCAACCTCTGAGCCGCGGACCTGCACGTTGAGCTCCACGTTGTCGCAGAGACCAGGGAACGTGAAATTTGAGGAGCCGACGAGCCCAAACGAGCCGACGACCGCCGCACGCCCGTGCGTGATGTAGGCTTTGGCGTGGAACTTGTCTCGACGATAGACGCGGCACTCAATTTTTCTTGGCTCGGTGCGGAGTGCCTCGACGATCGCCGGCACGCCCTGAAGGAAATCGTCCTTTGTCTTCTCAGCTTCGAGACTCCCCTCCAATCGCTGGTCGATTCTGCGCAAGCCTTCTGCGAACGCGCGTTTCGTTCGCATCGAAACCTCGTCGCCCATGAGGATTCGAATGCGGTCAACGTGCTGCCACTTGTCCGCCAATGCCAAAAGTGCCCCAACTTCGAAGTAGCCAGTTGCGATATCGATCGCCTTCGAGAGCTCACACCACTCCGTCAAATAGGAGCGAACCTTCCAATCC
>DASVRY010000291.1:0-2916 GCA_036388395.1 Chthoniobacteraceae bacterium | reverse complement strand
TGATTCCAACGCCGAGCGTGTCGGTGCCACAGATCACCTTGAGCAGGCCACGCTGCGCGAGTTGCTCAACGAGCACCCGATACTTCGGCAGCAGCCCGGCGTGATGCACGCCGATCCCGTGTTTCAGCCACTTCTTGATCTCGGGTCCGTAGGGGCTGCTGAATTTGAACCCTTCAAGCGCGTGGCCGATTGCCTGCTTTTCTTCTCGCGTGCAGACGTTCGTGCTCATGAAATCCTGCGCGCTCTGCGCCGCTTCGAGCTGGGTGAAATGCACGACGTAGATCGGCGCTTTGCCGCTCGTGACGAGTGACTCGAGCGTCACTGGCAGCGGAGTTTCTGCATACGAGAACTCCAGTGGCACCGGGCGATCGCGCGAGGCGACGGTGACGGTCTCTCGACCAGTCAGCCGGGTGAGAGCCTCCTCGAAAAACGCCGTATCACCGAGCGTCGCGGACATGAGCAGGAAACGTGTCTTCTGCAATGTGAGGAGCGGCACCTGCCACGCCACCCCGCGCTCGCGGTCGGCGTAGTAGTGGAACTCGTCCATGACGACGTCGTGCACGGCGGCGCGGTCGCCCTCGCGCAGGGCGATGTTCGCAAGAATCTCCGCGGTGCAGCAGAGGATCGGCGCGTCGCGGTTTACCGTGGCGTCGCCGGTGCTCAGGCCGACATTCTCGGGGCCAAATTCACGGCAAAGCGCCATCCATTTTTCATTCACCAGCGCCTTGATTGGGCAGGTGTAGATCGACCGCTGGCCTTGCGCGAGGCTCTTGAAGTGAAGCGCAGAAGCGACCAGCGATTTGCCGGAGCCAGTCGGGGTATTGAGGATGACGTTCTTCTCGTCGTAGAGCTCCAGAATTGCGGTCTCCTGTGCTGGGTAGAGCTCAAGCTTCCGCCGCTCGACCGACTCAAGGAATTTCCCAAGCAAGAGACCGCTTTCAGGAACGGCAGCACCGCCGCTGGATGTGCTCATCGGTCGCGAGCCGCTCAGGCTCTGATGTGTAGCCTCTGTGCGGACTGGATCTGCTTTAGATAACCTGGTCCGGGCGCATCGATTTGGTGCGGCTGATTCCGTCCGCGGTTCTCGATCTCAGCGGGGGGAAGGGGCGTTCCATAGTCGATGCGCACTGGGCCCATCGGCAGATCCAGATGAACGCCGTGGCGGCTGTAATCGCGTGCATTCCACAAGGAGGTGGGTGGTGCTTCCAACTGCAAACGCACAGGAACAAAGGTTTCCAGCTCCGCCGCGTTCACGGAGCAGATCGCAAGAAGGCACCCAACGAAAACCGGATGTAAACGCGTCATCGCAGGAATCTCCCAACTTCCGAGCGCCAGACCAAGCTTCAAACCAAACCCCAACGCACAAGGCAGCCGCGCCGGGAGGCTGGACCGCGAATAGCGGAAGGAGAATGGTGCTGACATCAGCCCCTCGCAAAACTAGCTCTTTACCCGTGCCCCGCCCCGAGCCTTGGAACATCGCAGATCTACTCGATTACGAGTTCCTCCTCGATGCCGAGTCGCGGGCGGATGAGAACACGCTGGCCGAACGCGATAAGGCTGTCCGCGAAGAACAAGCTGCCCTGCTCAGCTCGGGAGGACCACCGGATCGGCGCACGCTCTTCAAGCGCTGGGTTCAAGCTCGCCGGAGGGGTGACGACACTTTGCCGGGTGCGTATTTCCTCGGCGGCTGGCACACGCTCCTGTGGCTCGCGGCGGTGGCCGGGCTGCTTGTCGGGACGAGTCTCGCGGGCGGCTTGCTGCATTACCGCGGGGAAGAGCCGGTGAATGTGGCGTGGTTTTTCGCCTCGACCGTGGGGGTGCAATTGCTCCTGCTCTCGCTTGCAACTGTGGTGTGGCTTGGACGGAAGCTGATCGGCGCCAGTCACGCCGTCGCTCCCCTGCTTTGGCTGCTCTCCGGACTCACCTGGGCCCTTAGCGCCGGGGTGCGCCGGCTGCCTGGTGAATCGCGCGAGCGCATTCGAGCTTCATGGGCGGTGCTCCGGCACAAGGAAGGCGCCTATCGCCCGCTCACCGTCTGGCCTTTTCTCATCGCCACACAACTCTTCGGCGTCTGCTTCAACCTCGCTGTTATCGCTACGTTGCTCCTTTCCGTCTCGCTGAGCGACGTGGCCTTTGGCTGGCAATCGACACTGCATACGAGCGCGCGCGATGCTTACCAAATTGTGAAAACGGTCGCGCTGCCGTGGAGCTTCGCGCCGAATGCACACCCGACGCTCACAGAGGTCGAGGCGAGCCGCTTTGCCTATAGCGAAGGCATCCGTCCGCTCTCGCGCGAGGCGTTGGCGGCGTGGTGGCCGTGGCTTTGCTATAGCGTCGTAACCTACGGGCTGCTCGTGCGAAGTGCGCTGCTCGTCTGGTCCTCGCTGAGCCTTCGAGCTGCAACGCGCCGCGTGACCTTTGATTCGCAAGCTGGAAACGCCCTCTGGCGGAGGCTCGCAGGACCGGTGATTCAGGCGCAGTCCGGCACCGCAGTCCTGGATCTTCCGGCGCACGTGGAGACGCCGAGATCTCACGCCATGGGGAGTTCCCTCGTGATGCTCTCGACTGACGTAACTCTGGAAGAGTCCAAAATCGTCGACTCGCTTCGGGCGCAATACGGCTGGGAAGTGAACAAGCTCTTGCCGGTGCAGATCGACCACCCGAGCGGCAATGCCGAGGCTCTTGCGGCAATCACGGAACTCGCTCCACACGTGGCAAGCATCGTGGTCGTTGCGCGCTCCCGACGACCGCCGATCAAGGCCATCGCGCTACTGCTCAAGAAGGTTGCGGCCGCTGCAGCCGGTTCGAAAGCGGAACTGATCATCCTGCTGATTGGCCGCGACGAGAGCGGCGGATTTGCCGCTGTGGAGGAGGAGCACTTCGGCCATTGGCAGAACTTCAACGCAATCCATGAGC
>DASVRY010000290.1:0-6773 GCA_036388395.1 Chthoniobacteraceae bacterium | reverse complement strand
AGACCGATCAACGATAAAATGGAGATACGGCCGGCGAGCGATGGCTGGCATCGACTCCAGCGCTCCGGGTGCAATCACAACCGCTGCACCATCACCCTCGGCTGCGGCCAATGCGATGGATGCTGACGCCGAAGCTTCGCCCAGGGAGCGCGTCTCTTTACCGATCTTGACCGAGGCTGCACCACCCGCTGGCCGGAGCAACTCCAGTTCGACCGTGCGCGTCTCGCCGGCGGCGAAGGGGAAGACCCTCAGTTCCAGCGTCTCCGGTCCCGTATAGAGCAGGATGCCTGGATCGCGCCGCGTCACGTCGCGGATCTTCTGGTAAACCCAGAGCGCTGTCTTCTTTTCAAAGATCCGCCCTGGCACCCGCTCGGGGCCGATGTGCAGCCAGAACCCAGAGACGAGGACGCCTTCTGGCACTTGGAGGGCCGTGGCGAATTCGCCCTCCTCGCTCGCCGTATTCTTCAAGGTCAGCGTAAACCGTGTCCGCTCCGTGCTGGCATCCTCCGGCTCGGTCAATTGCGTGAGCTGCTCGAGCCGCACCGCATCCGGGAAAGCTCGCGGCTGACCGCCGGCCTCCTGGAAAATGCCACGCCGCCTGCGGCTCGTGTTTCCGCCAAAAAACGCATTTTCGGCAGCTCGCCGCGTCGCTTCGGGCAGGTCCCGGCCAAGGAAAATCTGATGCAGCCGGGCCATCTTCTCGTCCGGGAGTACGAGACTGTCGAAGACGAGCCAATTGTAAAAATCCGAGAGGAAGGGCAACTGAATACCGGCTTTGAAATCGCGCAGGCTCGTCAGCGCGCGTCCGATCGCCTGCGGGCTGCCGTGGAAACCGCTCGCCCGGTAATCCGGGCTGTACACATGATCCATTGCCCGGTGGAGAATCT
This sequence comes from Chthoniobacteraceae bacterium, assembly GCA_036388395.1. Lineage (GTDB taxonomy): Bacteria > Verrucomicrobiota > Verrucomicrobiia > Chthoniobacterales > Chthoniobacteraceae > DASVRY01. Next base: position 5,886 of record DASVRY010000290.1, on the reverse strand, counting down.
GCCGGTCGTAGAGCGCCTGCGCGGTGTAAGTCACCGGGATGGCGGTGATCGCCATGAGACCGAGCAACGCCGGGATAATCGCTCTGCCGTCGCGGATCTCGTTGCGGAATCCATCGTAGATCCGCTGGCTGTGCAGTGCGAAGAGCGCGATGGGCGCGAGGATCAAAAAGCCCGCGCCAGCCATAATCGTTGCCACCAGCGACAATGGGAGGAACGGCAGGAAGACGATGAAGAAGTAGAGTGTGAACGGGTAGAGCGCGCATTGCGCCAGCCAGACCGCCCGGTGAAGCCGCAACGACCGGAAATTCGGGAGGAGCAGGATAAGTCCGTTCAGTGCTGCGAGCCCATACACGCCAAATGATTGGAAGTCCGCTGGGAAAGGGATTTCGTGGTTCAGCCAAAGCCCACCGATCGGTGCGGCCAAGGCTATGACAGCGGTGAGAATTGCGAGCGGGGCAGGACCTTTGCGCCGCATCGCCGTGTAGGCCTGCGTCATCAAGCGCAGCAGCGCTCCGAGGACCATGATCGTAGCGGCGACGAACAACGCAGCGAACAAGGTCCAGGGCAACCTTTCGAGAAATGGAAGGCTGCCGATCACTTGGACGAGGAGGCCAGCGAGCATCGGGAGCCCAATCATCACAGCCAGCGAGAGGCCGACATCGTGTCCGACTCTTCGGTTGCTTTGGAAACACGCGAGCTGCAAGGCGGCGAAAAACGCGGCCGGCATCACAAACGCGAATTGGTAGTAGAGGAAGTTCCCCGGCGGCAGGATCCAGGTTGCCACGGACTGCGGGATCATCGAAGTCGTCGCGGAGAACGCAAACCACAGATAAGCCACGGCGACCGCCAACAACGGCCAGTTCATAGCCCAGATCACGGGTTTGCGCCCGCGATGCATCACATAGGCAAAGCCGCCAATTGCGGCCAGCATCGTGAGTTCCGCACCGAGCATCCATCGGCCAGTGCCGCGCTGCGCCTCGTTCATTTCGCTCCAGATCATCCCGAAGGATCTGAGGTTCATCACGAGCAGGCAGAGCTGCGGGATAATCCAGACCCACAGCAGGTGGAGGGGATTTCGAAACGCTCCGGAAAGGATCGCCTGCGGAATCGCAGGGCTGGCTGCGGAGGCATCGACCGGGGGAACCGAGGCGGGGGCGGTATGCATACGGAGCGCGTCTACCGGAGGATCATCCCGCGGGTGGCGCTTGTCACGTTCGGAAGGTGGGCCGCCTCGGTGCTCAGGAAACTCGGAACCTCCCGATCAAAGGCATGGACTGGAAGGGCCTGGGAGACTGTTACCCCTGAGAACTACGACCACTACATCATGACCTCCTTCATTGATGGCTAAACAATCCTTAAAGCCAAGGTCGCCCGCTGACACTCTCGCGAAGGCTCGATGCCGAAAGCTTCAGAAGCACAGAAGGCGCTGGCTGACGAGCTGTCACTGCCTCAGCCGTTCGCCACTCAGTTCACATCCGCTTTCGTGGCACCTGATCTATCAATCCCAAGCGCCTTGGTGACCGCCGCAGTCCCCGGACTGGGACGCTCGTGATCTTTGGCTACTTCCGCCTGCACCGCCGCTTCCTTGCGGGCGGAGATTAGACCCAGCTCCGCGGCGTGATGCGCCATTGCTTCGCTGTCCGGCGCGAGGAGCATCGGCACTCCATGCTGCGCCGCTGTCTTGATGTGTTCGCGCACGTGGTCGTCGCGCTTCGTCGCGGTCGCCGGGTCCACGTCCCGGATATAGATTGCCTTGATCCGACTCGGGCGCATCGTCGCGGCCTCGGCGTAAAGCCCTGCATCGTGCTGTCCGGAATCGCCGATGAGCACAAACGGCAGCTCTGGAAAGTCCGCCATAATCTTCAGTGTGCGCTCGAGCTTTCCGCGATGGCTTAGGCTGCCGAAGAGTTGTTCGGGACTAACTCCATAGTCGCGCAAGAAGATTGGACCTTTCGGGATCTCGTTCAGCTCCATGAACTCGCAGAGCAGATCGTATAGATTCCACGGCGAACTCGAGACGTAGAAGATCGGGTTCCGGGGCTGGCCAGCCCTGCCACTCGCAAGCGAAGCGTAGAGAGCCGCGACGCCCTCGAGCGGTTTCCGGGTCTTGGCGCTGCCCATAAAGGTAAGCTTCGCGGCCGTGAGCATCTTGGTGACGTTTGTCTCGATCACCGTGTCATCGAGATCGCTGATCACGCCAAACTCCGCTTCGGCGCTGGGGGCAACGATCTCGTGCAGGGCGGAGATTTCCTCTCCACGCACGGTGCATCGTGCCTCGGCGGTAAGCCAGCTCCCGCCGGTCCGTTGCGTTCTCGGCACCTCGAAATCATAGTAGCCTTCGTCGTCGGTGTTGGTCGCGTGCTCCTGCCCCTCGAATGTGATCGAAACCGGTGCGTGCGGCACCTCGTCCGTTTCGAAGCGACGATAGGCATCAACCAGGCTTCGCCAAAAACCTTCGCTGTCCCGCGGCTGGTTGGGCGCACGGCTGGCCAGCACCCGGCCGGATATGTGAGCCGTGGTGCAGGAGGCGTAGGTTCGGTAGGCGCAAATTTGCATCGGCTTAAATTTTCATCGGTTCTCCCGTCGGCCGCGCGCGGAAGATGAGCAGATCGCCAGTCGAAGAGGCAATCCTGATGCTGAGTGCCGGATCGCTGGAGCGGGGTCGGGCCGCCTCGCCGGGCGGGTGCTCTACTCCCGCTGCGCGCTCGCGGTGCTGGTCTTGTCGGAGAGGATTGATCGAGCAGAGGCGAGTCCCTTTCCGAGGAAACCGCTCAACACTGCGAGTCATGCATCAAGAGTCTCGCTGCGTACGAAGGCCTAAGGACGGTTCGTTACAGCAGCGTTTGCCATGATCGTGGTGAGCACCTCCTGCCGCACCTCTGGGTCAGTCTCCGCATCATACTGCCGGAAAAGTACCGATCGATTCTTAGGAGGCTGAGTCACTTCTTTTCCGATTCCATTTCTCCGACGCGGACAGATAGCCCTCCCACTCGAGCGGAGGCGTGCTAGATTGCCCGCCAGGATGCGATCAAGGAGCCTCTCTTTTCCCGCCCGCCGACGTGTCGCCAGTTACCTGAGCGCGCTGCTCCTCACCGTTTCCCATGCATCTGCGCAGTTGCGTGTGGTGGATTACAATACTGCAGAGGCGGCGCGTCCAAGTCTCGGCACCGTACTCGCGGCGATCGGCGTGGAGAGCGTCAACGGCATTGCCAAGGCGCCGGACATCTTCACCCTTCAAGAGCAGGAGTCTTCGGAGACCACGACGCAGAGTATCGTTAATGTGCTGAATGGTATCTACGGCGCTGGCATCTATGCGCGAGCGACGCTCGATGGTGGCACATTAGGCGCCGGCAGGCCCGGTCTGATTTACAATTCCCAGACGGTGCAGCTCATCGCCCAGAAAACCGCGTCCACTATTAGCGATGCCGGGGCACAACGGCAGACGCTGCGCTATCAGCTTCGCCCGGCGGGTTACGACAGCGCGGCGGATTTCTTTGTCTATTCGAGCCACTATAAATCGTCGGAAGGCAGCACCAATGCCGCGCGCCGGAGCGTGGAAGCACAGGAGGTAAGAGCGAATGCCGACGCACTCGGCTCTGCGCACCTGATTTACGCCGGAGACTTCAACATCTATCGGAGCAGTGAGGCGATGTATCAGACCCTCACCGCTCCGGGAGAAGGCCAGGCGTTTGACCCGCTTAACCGTCCAGGAATCTGGCACGACGACGCGGCCTTTCTCGACCTTCACACCCAGGCGCCGACCACGACTGCGCGCTACTTCAGGCAAGTCACCGGCGGGATGGACGATCGGTTCGATTTCCAACTCGTCTCGGCGGAGTTCCTGGACAACGAAGGGCTTAGCTATATCGCTGGTTCCTATCGCGCTTTCGGCAATACCGGCACTCACGTTTTGAACGGTGAGATCACCAGCGGGAGCGCCGCGGCCCTGCAAGCTCGGCTGCCCGGCTACACCATCGAACAAGCGGCGGCGGTTCTCGAGGCGCTGGCGAGCGCCAGCGATCATTTACCGGTCATCGCCGATTACCAGGTGCCGGCGAAGATGGCGGTGCAGATTGGCAATGTGCCATCGCGCGTGATCACGGGGGCAGCCGTGAGCGTCGAAGCGACCATCTCCAACGCGGCCGCCGTCGTCACGGTCGCGGGCGCGGACGAGCTCGACTACATCCTAAGCACCAGTGGCAGTTTGTCGGGCGATGCGACCGGCATGGATGCGGCTCATGGCACCGGGAATACTCATGCCCTGGTGCTTGCCACCAGCACGGTGGGAAATGTCACGGGCCGGGTCGACGTGCATAGCGACAGCCAGGCAGCGGCGAACAAGGACTTCACCCAGGAGCTTTCGTTCTCAGTTCTCGACCATGCGAAGCCTCTCTTTGCCGGGCAAGGAGAGGCACTAACTCTAACGTTGGATTTTGGCACCGTGGAGCCCGGAGCCGGATCCGAGGTGCGAACCTTCTCTCTGGCGAACTGGACCTCCACGCTCGGCTTCACTGCCGGTTTGGATCTCGACCGCATCACGCCATCGGGCGCCACTGATGCTTTCCGCTTGAACCTCACCACGTTCGCGAACTTAGCACCGGGAATGGGCCTCGACTTTGCTGCAATGTTCGAGCCGATGCGAGGCGGCGACTTTGAGGCGCGCTACGATCTTTACTTTTCCGATGAGGACCTTGCCGGCGCGACCGATCTTCGGACTTTGCAGCTTCACCTGATCGGAACGGCCATCCCGGAGCCGGGAGCAGCGACGCTGCTCCTGATCGGAATCCTCGGCAGCGCAATTAAGCGAACCCGCCGCCAGCGTTGGCTCCCTTCGTGAGCCGCCATTTCAGACGACGGAGAGTAGCACAGCGAATGTCGCCACTAGGGCCACACTGAAGGTGGACAGGATCATGAGCACGGGCACGCCTGTGCTTTCTCGTGAACCAGCGCTCGAAGAGGAGTGCCCTCCCCGGGGGAGTTCCGCTTTGCCGCCCACTGATTGGCTCAGAGAATTGTGCGACGCCGCTCTTCCAGACGGACGAAGGCGGCAAGCCCGGCCAGCCCGCGTCGGGGGGAGAAGCAAAGCGGCTTTAACGGTGTCTCTGCGGCGGTTGGCAGAAGCATGCGCAGCGGAAGGAGTTCGTGAAGACGTCGTTTTCGGGTTATCAATTGGCGGCGGAATGCTCCCCCTATGAAACTGATCCTCTCCCTCTTCGCTCTTGCTGCGCTTAGCCGTTCGATAGCTGCCGCGGAGCTACCGCCTCTCATCACGACCTATGGCGAACACGTCCTGGCGGACGGGTTGCGTCTGATTGTGACCGATCGCGGAACCGACCCGGTTCAACTCACGATCTCACGCGAGTTCCCTGATGGGACGAGCACCGCGAGCAGTCACAGTCCAGTGGCTGCTGCGGGTCAGCCGTTTGTCTTTTGCTGGGTGCTCGAGAAGAAGCGCTCTGGATTTCCTCGGGTGAAGTGACTGGTTATATCGACCTCACGACACTGCCTGCAGAGGTGCCGCAGGAGTCTTCGTCCCGCACCAATCTAACTCACCGGACGAGTTCCATCCCTGCCGACGTGGTGGCAGCGATGCCCACAAACTTCCGCCAGGCTGCGGCGAGATGGTTCAAGGTCACTCCCTCAGCCAGGTAAGCAGAAGGGAGAACTGCGCTGCTGCGTAAGCGGGTCGCTGATTTGCCAACGTTCCCGACTAACTCGTGGCGCGGCCTGCCCCAGTGGCTTCGGTGCTCGACCAGTAGACTGAGTTGATCAGCCGGGCGCTCGTCTGGCGGAGGCGTCGAGCCATTTCACCCATCATCGCTGAGACCATCTTATAGCCGGTTGCCGGGTTGGCCGACATGAAGGCGCGGAAACTCTCGTAATCGA
>DASVRY010000289.1:0-5685 GCA_036388395.1 Chthoniobacteraceae bacterium | reverse complement strand
GGCCTTGCTCGTGATCGAGTGCAAACGAGTAGCGTCGAGACCATCGGTCGAGCGACCCTATGCATGGATGCTTGCCAAGCATCTCTTCGAGGCGGTCTAGAGTGCGACCGTCGGGCAGTGGATGCGCACGTATGTCCTCCTCAATCCGAACCTGGCTGCGGAAGCGCGGGTCTCGCATTGCGTTCCAAAACTCGGGATCGCGCGCGGCCATCTGAAAATCCGGAGAGTTTGTCAGTGCGGCGCTCAGAACCGGGTCTTTCATCGCCGCGCTGAACTCTGGGTTCTGCTGAAGCGCGTTTTGAGGCGAGCAACCGCACAAGGCAGAAACAGACAGCAAAAATAGTCGCCGAGCGCTCATTCCCCAGACTCTCTCACGGGCGTTCAATGTCCGCAATGGGAGGGAAAGCGGACATGAGCCTCAGTCGTCGAAAACGGTCGGCGGCTCTGCCTCAATGGCGAGGGTAGACCAGTCAGGTGACGCGGGTCCGCCACCTTCCCATGAGATGAACTCGACTGCCAGAAGTCGATCATTCTGGTCCATATTCACCAGCACTGACATCGCGCCGCCATACGTATCCAGCATTCGACCCTCAAACTGCAGGTTGCGGTGGCCCCGATACTCGGGCCGCTCATAACCGGGCAGGTTGACGAGAAGGAAGTCGCCGTTAGTCGTGACTTGCGCAATGTGAAGGTCGTGGCGGAGGCGCTCACCGCCGTCTGCCGTCAGCTTCTCAGCCACCCTTTCGAGGAAAGCTCGCTCGGACTCCGAAAATGGGCGGGGTCGTTGCTCGTCCATCGTCAGACTTTGGAAGGTCAAGCGAATGTCCGCAATGGCTCGAAATGCGGACATTGACGCCACTCTCAAAAGAGAGCCCACCTGCGAGGGAGGGGGGATCGCAGGGTGGCGGAGCTCAAGAGTGTATTTACGGCCCTCGCGTTGGCCCTTGCCGCATCGGCGTGCGCTTCTAGCCAGTCGGGTCCGCCCGCCTCGCGCACTCTGCAGCCAGAGGTCCTCCCTGTGGCGGAACAGAGTTTCATTCCCATCAACGGCACATCCCAATGGGTGACCATCAGCGGGGCAGACCGTCGCAACCCGGTGGTGCTGTTTCTTCACGGGGGTCCCGGAAATCCGCTCAGCCCCTACTCTCGATCCCTCTTCGGCGGATGGACCCAGGATTTCACCATCGTCCAGTGGGACCAGCGCGGCGCCGGCCGGACCTTCGGCCGAAATCCGCAAACGGCGAATGCCCAGCTCACGATTGACCTGATGGCGGACGACGGCATCGAAGTTGCCGAATATTTGAAGCGACATCTGGGCGCGGACAAAATCCTTCTAGTCGGCGGCTCCTGGGGGTCAGCGCTGGGCATGCACATGGTGAAGCGCCGGCCCGACCTGTTCCACCTCTACGTTGGCGTGGGGCAGCTTGTCGGGGAAAAGGAGAACCTCGCTTCAACTGTGGCTCGACTAAGCGCCCTGGCCGAGGCCGCAGGGGACCAGCCGACGCTGACGGCACTGGCAGCGTTGGGGCCGCCGCCCTGGACTAACCCGCGTAACTTTGGGATCCTGGGCCGACTGACACGGCCATACGAGGCCAGGGCCGCGGATGCGGCGCCGTCATCTTGGTGGGTTCCCGATCCCGCCTACGCGACACCTTCGTACGAAGCCGAATACGAGGCTGGCGAGGATTACTCCTACCTTCAGTTCGTCGGCGCCAGCGGAAACGGGCTCTTGGCAGCCGTCAACCTGCGCCTGCTAGGGCCGTGGTTTGATGTTCCAATTCATCTTGTTCAGGGCGCGGATGACCTCGTGACCACACCGGATGTTGCTCACGCCTGGTTCGACACGATCGAAGCTCCACAAAAGGACTATGTGCTAATTCCACGCACCGGTCATGATCCTAATTCAGCCGCGCTCGCTGCCGTTCGTGCAATCCTGGATGAGCACGTCGACCAGGTGCGGGGTTCAGGCCGAGCGAACTGAGGGGATTCTCCGACCCTCCCGTCGGGGTCCCGACGGGCCAAAAGCGGACGCTCAGAACGGCGACGACCAATTTACGTCCGAGTGCGCTTAAGCGCCTCGCGAAGGAAAGCCACCGTCTGTGCCTCGCCTCCACCAGTGCTAAGCGTAACGTGGATCGATTTGTCCCCCTTTATCGCGGCAGCCTTCCACCCACCATAATCTTCGGTAACGAAGCCCTTCTCCCCCACGTCAGAAAGCGCTTTGTAGCCTGGAGACCGCGACGGAGCCGAATGATATTCTGCAGGTACTACTTGCAGCATGGCCGATCCTTCACCGTCTTTCGCCAACCATTGGCAGCCTGTGCCGCCGGCAGCGTTCTCCCCCGCCTCGACGGGCTGGCCGTAGCTGCCGATCTCCTCGACCGTGAAAAGGGCACACTGCGCGTTGTTCGAAGCGGTGGCCTTATCATCACCGCTAAGCCTGTTTGCGGCGCGTCTGGCGTCGGATGCCTCATCCGTGGGAGAGCTGTTACAGGAAGTGAGGCTGAGGGCGAACAGGACGCAAATACCGGCGATTCTTGCCATGCTATTTCCCCCAATTGTTTCTTCAGCATGCTCCGCACGGCTCTTCACTACAAGGTCGGACCTGAGCGTAACCGCCGTCACTTCACACCCTGCGCCGACCCCGACGGCATGGATTCGATTGAGGACGCTCCGCCAGTGTCCGCAATGGGTGGAAAGCGGACATTGCTCAGGATCGCTGAGCGCGCCGCCACGAGGCAGCAAGAGCGACGAGCGGTCCAAGGACGCACAAGGCAAGGAGCGGCGGCACGGCTGGATCATCATGGCCGACCATGAGCAGCCCGGCCAATGCGATAATTACCGCGAAGTTCGTGGCGATGCGCCACCGTGGCGGGGCGGTCGGACGCATCGCGTTCGCGAAACAGAGCGCCGCGAGAAAACCGAGTAAGGTAATCAAAAGGCGCCCAGCCAACCGTCTTCTGGCTCGCGGGCGTAGTCAGCGACACCAGCGGGGAGAAAGGCGACGAAGGCAAGTGCCGCCATGAGGAGCAACGCTCCGCAAACTTCGTTCGTCCAGCGCACCACGTTCACGCCACCAACTTACCGCCAAAGCTAATGTCCGCAACCGGCGGAAAGCGGACGTTCCTGGAGCGCGCGTTAGGCCTGGCATGCGCTCTGCACCATTACCTCCACCCGCCGGTTGGAGCGCTCCGCCACTCCGTCCGCCGTTTCGTTCCTTAACCGTTCCTCACCAAATGCGCCGACGCGCGCGGGCGCAACGAGCAGGCCGGCCCGTCTCAGTTCTTCTCGCGCGGTTTGCGCTCTCGCAAGTGACAGCTTAACGTTTTGGGCGGGGGAACCCGACCGATCGGCGTGGCCGTCGATCTGGATACAACCAACCGGGTATCCCGAGGATCTCATCCACCGTATGAAATCCGCCACTTCGTGGATGAGTTTGGCGCGCTCGTCTGATGACAATCTTGCGCTTCTTAGGGCGAAAAAGGCCACCTTCGGCGGGTAGGAGGTTGCGTTGGCCGCGGATGCGACAACAACGCAGCTCGCTATCATGGCAGCTATGGTTCCTCGCAACATCAGCGCAGCATAGCGACGCTACCACTGCATGTCTGCAAGGAGGTCGGCGGCACAAAATCACCGGGCGCCCCGCCACGCGGGAAAGTGGACGCTACCCGATCGGGATCAAGTTGGGTTTGCGAGGGCGCGAAAGCAGACACCCGCTGCCGAATGTCCGCAACGGGTCAAAAGCAGACACTCGCCCTCCTCAGTCCGCTTGGCCTCGGGGGACGGAGACGCAGCGCTCAGCCTGCCCGCACACCCAGTGATCCAAAAGTGAACCAGTCTCCCGAGCCGGGCAGGGGCCCGGATGGACATCTAAGTAGCGGAGAACACGGACTAATATCTGACGGAAGGTCAGCAGTTCGAATCACCATCTGGGCGCCAACCATTTCAATGCCTTAGGTGCGTTTCGGGTCTCTCCCGCGAGACCCGAAATACTCCCGCTCTTTCCGGCGGCTAGCAGGCGGAGTTTTGCACTTCGTGGTCAGGAGACGCTTTGGCCACGGTGTTACCACTCGATTCTCGGGCGCATTCTCCGCAGGCACAATGGTGTCCCTGACAATTCTTGCGCCGAGAATTTGCGCGCAGAGCAGCGGCCTTTGCCGGGGTTCAATGTCCGCAATGGGAGGAAAGCGGACGTTGCGGTGCGAGGCCAACGTGCGGAACGTTTCGGACAGATGGCAATCGATGCGGAGGGAACGGCCTAGCCCACTGGTCCGGTGCCGGGCCTTATGTAGCCGAACATGTGGGGCACGTAGTCCACCTTGCCGAGCGGCACTCCCGCCTGGCGGAGGATCGCGTAGGCGATCATCTGGTGGAAGGCGACCTGCGGCAGCGCCCAGTCGCGGACATATTGCTCGCCTGTCATGTCGAAGATCATGCCGGTGGGCAGATCATGCGCGATCGGCTTGTCAGCCGCAGCGTCTAACTCCTCGGGAGCGATGGTGGTGAGGAAGCGTGCCGCGTCCTCCACTCGGCCGCGGGCCTCCGCCCAGGTGCCCAGCCGATCCCCGCCGTCACGGCCTTCCTGCCGGACCGCCAGCACCTCCTCAGGCACCGGCGCGCCTCGAAGACGATAGACCGGCTCCTGCGCCTGAAAGGCCAGGAAGCGTAGCTGCGTTGTCAGCGGGAACATGTCGGGCGCCAGCCGGAGGGCCAGGAGCGCGTCGGGGCTCTCCCCGCGGTCAGCAGCCAAAGCCTCAGCCTTGTTGAGCCAGCCGGTGAGGGCGTGGAGCTGATTGGTGAGGGAGGTGATGAGGAGCGTCGTGAGCTGCATGGGTGCGCTCTGCCGTAACCGGCTTGGTCGGCGCAAGGGTGTGCCCAAGCGCAGGGACGTTCAGCCGAATGTCCTCAACGGGGGGAAAGCGAACATTCCCCTAGACGGCGGATCGGTGGGGAGCGGACATCAGGCGAGGCGCGCGCGAAACGCCTTCCGCAGATCAAGCCTGAGAGAGTTTGTGTTTGTTTCCAGGCACTTGAATCTGTCACCCGCCTAAACAATCTCTGCTCTTCCTAAAGGCATCGAGCAACCAACGGCTGCCGCGAGGCGCACATGCTGTCGACAAAAACACTCACGCGGCTCCTTCCGCTTGCCGCGCTGGCTCTCTCCTCCTGCGGCGGTGGCAGTAGCGTCGCGCCCGGAGAGGGTACTGGAGTCACGGGAGCGCCACCTCAGACGGGGGCGCCGCCCCCTTCACCCGATGCGCTAGCCTCCATCCGTGCCGCGGCTCGGCCGGTGGTTGGCGCGGAGGCAGATCATTCGGAGATCATCGCGGCGGCGGCTTCCGCACGACGCGTGCTGCTGGGTGAATCGACCCATGGTACAAGTGAGTACTATCGGGAGCGAGGCCGGCTAACGGAGCGGCTGGCTCGCGACGGCGGGTTCGGTGCGGTGACGATCGAGGGAGACTGGACCCCGACATTTAGGGTCAATCTGTATGTCAAAGGCCTTGGCACCGATAGAACTGCTGCCGAGGCGCTGCAGGGTCACGGCAACCGATTCCCCAAATGGATGTGGCGCAATGCGGAGTTTGCAGATTTCGTTGAGCGCCTGCGTGCGCTCAAATCCGGCCGGCTCCTCCACCAGCGGGTCGGTATCTACGGCATGGACGACTATGATCTTTACGAGGC
>DASVRY010000288.1:0-2064 GCA_036388395.1 Chthoniobacteraceae bacterium | reverse complement strand
GAGTTACCTTCTGAGCCTCGGGTCGGAAGCATTGCTGGAAATTCAACTCTTTCCACGCATTCATCGCAGCAGGGATCCCCCGCGGCTCCGATTAATTGAGAAAAACTGAACGCGAGGCATCCCGGCTGCGTCGCAAATTTGAACTTTCCGCTTTCCTTCGGTTAACAAGTGGTATTTATAGTTTTTCCATAAGCACCCCGCTTCCTATGCACAATCTGATGACTGTCAAAGAAACCGCCGAGTATCTGCGGATTCCATTGCCGACTGTTTACTATTTGGTGCAGCGGGGGCAACTCCCGGCTATTCAAATCGGCGGACGGTGGCGGGTGAAGAAGGATGCCCTGGATCGAGATGTCCTTCGTGCTGAGGAGCAGGGCCAACCCACGGTGCTCGTGGTCGATGACGACGAGGCACTCCAGGCGATGTTCAAGCTGTTCCTCAAGAAGGCGGGCTTCAGCCGCTTGATCGTGGGCACGGGCAAGGAAGCCCTCGCCGCCCTCACGAAGCAGAAGTTCGACCTTTGTTTCCTCGATTTGCAACTGCCTGATATTACGGGCGACGAGATCTACGCTTTTGCGAAGGAGAAGTATCCGGAGCTGCCGATCGTGATCATCACCGGCTATCCCGATAGCCAGATGCTCGACAATATCCTGAAGCATGGTCCCGTGACCGTGCTGAAGAAGCCGCTGCAGGTGGAGCAGTTGAATCAGACGCTGCGGCTCATGGGCAAGGCAACCGCAAAGGCGGCTTAGCGGCGGCCGGCGGGCTCGGCAGTTGGCTAAATCGGGTGGCTGTGGCTTAGCGGCTAACGAGAAGCATTTTAGGGGAGCTTCGGTCGATGCCGCATCGGCCAGTAACGCCACGCAGCGCCTTCGTCGTGACGCATCTTCGCGGGAAGGTGAAGATGCGTTTCCCGCTCGAGCTGATCGGCGGCTGGAAGCTTCGCCGCTTTTCCGACCTCGAGTTTCAGAAAGTAATGGCCTGCCGCATGCGCGCTTTGGAGAGAAGCGGGGAATGCACGTTCGGCACTTTCATGAATGTCTCGAAGGTAGCGCGCATACGGCACCCCGACGAACCATGGCTCGCGTAGGCCGACGATGTTCCGGCCAGCATTCCACTCCAGCCAACCGTTGCTGAGCGTATTCATCGGCCCGGGAGGCGGCGCGGGCAGATCGCCAACGATGCACATCGCGATGCCTTCCACGTGCCGGAGCAGGGGATCGTGGCAATCATCAGCGAACCGGACGCGCTCCGCTGAGCTCCCCACTTTCGCCCAGTCGATCGTCCCGGTGGTCCGCCCGCCGATCAATCCGACGATGGGCATCCCGACATAGAAATCGCCGCGCACGAGGAGCGAGTCTGGGAAAACCGTGCGAAAGGTGCGCACGATGCAGTCGAATTGTTCGTGCGTGAGCTGAAACATCGGCAGCCACTGGCAAAAGAGGCCGCCGGGACGTAGCGACGCGTGGACATTGGCGAAATGTTCTCGGGTGTAGAGCCGGCCTTCACCTGTTCGCCATGGGAGGAAGAGATCGCCGATGACCACATCGTAGCTGCGCCGGTTGCGGGCGATAGCCCACCGCGCATCCTCAGCGGTGAAATGGACGCGTGGGTTGCGGAAAACGTCACGATTGAAGGGGGAAAAGTAGCGGTCTGCGTACTCGAGAGCGAGGGGTGACAACTCGATGCCGTCGATCCTTTCCACTTCGGGATCCAGCGTCGCCCCAGCCACCGTGCTGCCGGTCGCGACCCCAAGCGTAGCGACGCGCCGCGCGCTGCCGTGCAGCAAAATGGGGAGAAGGGCCTGCCGCTCCTGATTGAATTGTGCCCGCGAGCCGCCGAGCGTGTAGGTGTTATTGAAGAGGATACGGCGGTCATCTGGGTCGGCTTCGACCACGGCGACGACGCCTTCGCGGCTCACCTTGACCGCGAGGAGGCGCTCATCCGATCCGAGGCCTGCGTGCGGAAGACGTGCGTTGATCTTGAAGCTCCAGGCGACGACGGCTGCAATCGCCACGAACGACAGCCAGCGGAACAGGCCGCCGCAGAAGAGGACGGCAGCCG
>DASVRY010000287.1:0-1511 GCA_036388395.1 Chthoniobacteraceae bacterium | reverse complement strand
ATCCGTGACTGAAGGGTCCGGCTCCTCGCTCCTGGGCTCACGGCCGGCGAGATACTCCCGGTCTTCCTCATAGATCTGCTCATCCTTGCGTCGTTCGTTAACACGAGGCCCTGGACCACGGCTCCGCTCGCTCTGCAGGATGGCTCCGGTATCCGCAGCAATCTCCATCGTCGCGACCCGACCCGCAGCACCATCGAACATCTCCAGGCGCCAGACGGGCGCGCCGCCCCCGTTGCCGCTTCGCAAGGTGTAGTCGATGCGATCGAATGGCACCCGGTTCTTCTGCATTTCCTGATTTGCGACCGTGAACGCTCCTTCGGAATCAAGGTTAAGCTGAGTAAAATTCATCGGCGCTCCGGGAGATCCACTGGGGGCGGCCGGCGCACGCTCTCCGACGATCCGCCCACGCTGCACGTCGAACTCCCGGATGCCGCCGCGTGCTGACGGCTCATCGAGCACCACCTTCCATACCGCTGGCTCGGGGGTGCCACTGCGTCCACGCAGCTCCACCACGCGGTTCAGCGTGCTCTCGCCCTTGGATTTACCGACCACCCGGAGCGCTGTATATGCCGTCTCCGCCGCGCCGGCAGCCAGATCAGCAAGCGATAGAATACCGAGGAAAAGGACAGCTCTCATTGGCCAGAGGATGTTCTCTCGACGCGGCTTTTTCCAGTTGTATTCAAAGGCCCAACCCAAGGCTGTCTTGGCGGGCCTGCGGACAAGGAGAGCGAGGAGCGTGCTGCTGGTCCGAAAATTGCATGTTCACGGTTACGATTCACTCTCCTACTCTGCGGTGCCCTCATGACCAACGATCCCGACCGACTGCTGCATCTTCTCGAAGTTTACAAAGGCCTCGTCGAAGTCAGCGCGCTCATCAACGGGATCACGGACTCGAAGGAGTTGCTCCCCGCGATTCTCGACGTGGCCAGGCGCGTCATGAACGCGGAGGCAGCGTCGCTCTTCCTCATCGACCGCGCGGGCGATCTGGAGCTCGCTTCGGCCCGTGGCGGGCCAGCCGACGATGTGGACCACTCGACGATCATCGTTCCGCGAGGGCGCGGGATCTCCGGCTGGGTGCTCGAGCACGGGCAGCCCTTGCTCATTCCCGATGCTTACGCGGACCCGAGGTTTTATCGAGAAGTGGACAAGCTAACCGGCTTCCGCACGCGTTCGATCATCTGCGTTCCGCTCCTCCGAAAAGGAATGGAGATCGGGGTTCTTCAGGTGCTAAATCCGATCGGCCGCGAAGCCTTCGACGAGGCTGATCTGGAGCCGTTCACCGCTTACGGAAACCTTGCCGCCACCGCGATCGACAAGCTCCGCACGATCGAGCGTCAGCGCGCTCAGGAGCGAACGGCGCAAGAGCATGCCTTCGCCCGCGAGATTCAGGCGAGTTTTCTCCCGCAAACGCTGCCGCAGCTCCCGCATCTGAGCTTCGCGGCCATGTATCGCCCCGCGATGAATGTCGGCGGCGATTTCTACGACGTGCTGCAACTCGGGCCGGATGAGTT
>DASVRY010000286.1:0-12253 GCA_036388395.1 Chthoniobacteraceae bacterium | reverse complement strand
GCCAAAGATGGAAAGGTGAATCTCCCAGACCCGAAACGGAGAAAGCATGCCGCTCGGGTGGGTGTCGTGCCGCAGACGATCATTAATTCCAAGTACGCTGCCGATCTGGGCACCATCGAGGAGCTGCGGGAAAAAGGGATCAGCTACGTGATCGTCTCGCGTGGGGTATATGGGAAATTCATCGATGATACCGGCGGCTCGGGTCGCTCGGCGAAGTTCCAGAAAAGGCGCGCCTTCTACGAACGCCTGCTGCGGGAAGGGGAGCCCGTCTTCGACCGCGATCGTGGCACGGTGATCTACCTGCATCCCGGCTTGCGCGTCTACCGGCTGATACGCCTGCCCGGCGGGAGTGCGTAGGAAGCTGCGTGATTGGTGAATGGTGACGGGTGGCATGGAGGCGATTCCGTCTCTGCCTTCGATGTTGAAAGTTGGATGTTCGACGTTCAGCGCCGCAGGCACCCCTTCTGCATACCTGCTAGTTTCTCTTCGATCCTCTCCCTCGACAACGGGCGCGCGTTTGTAGTTTCCTACCCGCCCTTCCGCCGACCGACGCGCCCTCCGCTTCCGAAATCCTAAATCTTTCTTCCCGAATTCCCACCATGTCCGTCCTCGTCGTTGGTTCCATTGCTCTCGATACCGTCAAGACTCCGATCGCTGAACATGCCGATCTGCTCGGCGGATCCGCGAGCTATGCGGCAGTAGGCGCGAGCTTTTTCACTCCAGTGAATCTCGTCGGAGTTGTGGGCGACGACTTCCCAAAGGCGCACGTCGAATACTTTGGCTCACGCCAGATCGATCTTACCGGATTGCAGACTGTGCCCGGGAAAACGTTTCGCTGGTCCGGCGAGTACATGTGGGATCTGAACACGCGCGAAACCCGGAGCGTGGAACTGAACGTCTTCGAGCATTTCACCCCAACCCTGCCCGCCGGCTACAACGAAACGCCATACGTCCTGCTGGCAAACATCGCGCCCTCGCTGCAAAGCCATGTGCTCGATCAGATGCAGAAGCCGCGCTTTATCATCGCCGACACGATGGACCTGTGGATCAACATCGCGAACGACGACCTGCGGGCGCTGCTTCCCCGAGTCGATCTGCTCATCCTGAACGATTCCGAAGCCCGGCAATTCACGAACGAAACGAGTCTGATCAAAGCTGGCGCCGCCATCCGCGCGCTCGGCCCAAAATACGTCGCGATCAAGAAAGGGGAGCATGGCTGCCTCCTCTTCGGCGATAATCAGTTCTTCAGCTGTGGCGCATACCCGCTCGAGGACATCCACGATCCGACTGGAGCGGGGGACACCTTTGCGGGGGGGCTCGCAGGCTACCTGGCGGCGCAAAATCAGAGCACCGTCACCTTCGATCAACTGCGCAAGGGCGTGGTCTACGGCAGTGTCCTCGCCAGTTTTAATGTTGAAGCCTTCAGCCTGGAGCGCCTTCGTAATCTGACTCAGAACGACATCGAAGCCCGCTTCTCGATGTTCCGCCTCATGAGTCAGTTCGAGGTGATCTAAGGCGCTGCGAATAAAGGCACTGTGACCAGCCCGGTGGGCTGGTCACAGTGGCAGGTTCAGCTGGATCCGGCTCAAGATCCCGGGTCGCGCAAGACGGGTCCCTCTATCGATGGCGTCGCGGACACTGCGCTTTTAGCTCGTTGCCTCCGGTCCCTGAGTTCAAAAGCAGCCATGGCAGGTGCGCTCTCGCCGGGCCGCAGACTTGCCGCTGCGGGTTTTCCGCCGATGGTAAGCGCCCGCTCATGAAGATCATCGTCCGCGTTTTCGCCTATGTCCGCCGCTATCCTTGGATGGCCGCCGGCACACTAACCTGTGCGATCGTAACGACGCTGATGCTCATGGTCTTCCCAAAGGTGACGCAGCTCGTGATCGACGAGGTCCGCGCCGGCCGCCGTGAGCACATCCCCGGCTATGCCATGCTCGCGCTCGGCGCCTTCTTTCTGCGCGATCTGACGAACGGCCTTCGCATCATCCTGAACAACACCTTCGAGCAGAAGGTCATCTTCGATCTCCGCAGCGACCTCTACTCGCATATCCAGCAGCTTCCGCTCACCTGGTTCGATAATCGCGCCACCGGCGACATCATGACGCGGGTGCTGGAGGACGTGAATGCCGTGGAGCGCGTCCTGATCGACGGCATCGAGCAGGGGCTGATCGCGCTGCTCCAGATCGGGATCGTGAGCGTGCTGCTCTTCATGTACAATGTGAAGCTCGCCTGGCTGGCGCTCGTGCCGCTGCCGTTTCTCATCGCCGGCGCGCTCTCTTATACGCTCACGGCGCACCGGCGTTACCGTGTGCAACGGAAGGCTTCCTCGGCGATGAATTCGCTGCTCCACGACAACCTGGCGGGCATTCGGCAGATCAAAACCTATGTGCGCGAGCGGGAGGAGCACGCCCGCTTCAATGGCGTGAGCCAGCAACTCCGCGAGGCGACGCTTGTCGTGATGAGGGTCTGGGCAATCTACAGCCCGTCGATGAGCTTTTTCACCTCTTGCGGGCTGGTGCTGGTCGTCGGCTTTGGCGGTCTGGCGGTGCTCGACGGCGCGATGACGGTGGGCGATCTGGTCGGTTTTCTTCTGCTTGCGAGCTTCCTCTACGATCCGATTGGAAGGCTCCACAGCTTGAACCAGCTCATTCAGTCCGGACGCGCCGCTGGTGAGCGGGTCTTTGAGATTCTGGACGAGAAGATCGAGCCGGGGCGCACGGAGCAGGATGAGCCGGTGGAAATCGAGGGCGAGGTCCGGTTCAACAAGGTGAGCTTTGCCTACGACGAGGCCGTGCCCGTGCTGCACCAGATCACCCTCCACGCGCAGCCGGGCGAGACCATCGCCCTCGTCGGCGCGACAGGAGCGGGCAAATCCACGCTCGTAAACATGCTCACGCGTTTCTACGAGTACGATAGCGGCGAGATCCTCATCGACGGGCAGCCGCTCCGCGATTTCTCCCAAAGCGCTCTGCGGACGGCGATCGGGATGGTGACTCAAGAGAGCTTTCTCTTTAACGGCTCGATCCGCGACAATCTGCGCCTCGGAAATCCAGAGGCGACCGATGCGGAACTCTGGGACGCGCTCGAGGCGGCGAATGCCCGCGCCTTTGTCGATCGCATGCCGGAGCAGCTGGAAACGCTTGTCGGCGAGCGCGGGGTAAAACTCAGCGTGGGCGAGAAGCAGCGGGTGTCGATTGCGCGCGCTCTGCTCAAGGATCCGCCGATCCTCATCCTCGACGAGGCGACGGCGAGCGTCGATACGCAGACGGAGCGGCTCATCCAGGAAGCGCTGGAGCGACTCATGGCCCGCCGCACGAGCTTCGTCATCGCGCATCGGCTTTCTACGGTGCGCCATGCAGACCAAATCCTCGTGCTGGAGCGCGGCCGAATCGTGGAACGAGGGCGGCACGATGAACTCCTGGCTTTGGGCGGTATCTACGCGCGCCTTTGCGAAAGCAGTTTCCTCGACGGTGGCGCCGAGCCTGCAGCCGCGCAACCCGCCCCAGCGCGGGGCTGAGATCCCCGATCGCAATAGAATCGTGCTGGTGCAGGTTTCTTGCGAACTCCGCTGCGGGTCCGAGGCCGAGGTGTTTACCGTTACTCAAGTGAACCACGGGTAACGCTTCTGAGTGTATTCTCCAGCTGACCGCCGTCGACCAACCCGGGCATTGGTCGCTGCTCCGGCTGAAAAAAGGCCTGCAAAAGCGTTGACCTTTTCAGAGTAGAGTGTCAAAAAGTGGGCCGTTGTGGGGCTTCGTGGTGCCGCCTCCCTTCCGATGCAATGCAAACTACCCAGAACTCCGCTGCGCTGTTTTCCGGCGAGTTCCGGCACGCATTGGATGGGAAGAATCGGGTGACCATTCCGTCCCGCTGGCGTCTCACCGAAGCCGACGAATTCCACCTTGTGCCCGATAGTCAACAGAACTGCCTGCGCGTCATGCCTCCGGACGAGTTCCGCGCGGTGAGCGATCAGGCAGCGCAGTTGCCTGGCATGACGCCGAAAGAGCACCGCGTCTTCATGCGCCAGTTTTACTCCCGCTCACAACACGTGGTGGCGGACAAGCAGGGGCGGATCCTTGTTCCGGACGAATACTGCCGACGCTTCAAGCTAGAGGGCGAGATCGTGCTCGTCGGCGTGCGCGAGACCTTTGAGCTCTGGAACGCCGAGGCCTGGCAAAAGACGCAGACCAACGAGGAGCCCACCTACGACCGCTGGGCAGATCAGCTGGGGATATGATCGCGCCAAAAGATTTCACCGATCTGCCGGGCGCTTCCGCAAGAAAGCCGAGAAGCCGCACGTCAACCATGACTGCCGAAAAACGCCGTTACGAATATCACGAGTCCGTTCTCCTTACAGAGACCGTGGATCTGATCGCGCCCGCGGCTGGCAAGGTGATCGTCGATGGCACCCTGGGCGGCGGCGGACACAGCGAAGCTCTGCTTGCAGCCGGCGCCCGCGTTATCGGCATCGATCAGGACCCCGCGGCAATCACCTTTGCTACGCAGCGCTTGGGCGACGCGGGGGATCGCTTCCAGGCCGTGCGCGGCAGCTTTGCCGAAATCGGCTCGATTCTCGATTCCCTTGGGATTCTCAAGGTCGACGGCGTGCTGCTCGATCTCGGCGTCTCGTCCCATCAGCTCGATGTGCCGGAGCGTGGATTCAGCTTCATGCGTGAGGGGCCGCTCGATATGCGCATGGATCCGCAAGCGCCGCTGAATGCGTCCGACCTCGTGAATACGATGAGTGCCGAGCAGCTCGAGCGAATCTTCCGTACGTACGGAGAAGAGCCCGCCGCGCGACGGATTGCCGGCCGACTTGTCCGCGACCGCCTGGTTCAGCCCTTCACGACGACGCTGCAGCTCGCGCAGGCGGTGGAAAGCGTCTCGCCACGTCGTGGCAAATCGCACCCCGCCACTCGCGTGTTTCAGGCGCTTCGCATCGCCGTGAATCGCGAGCTCGAAGTCCTCGAGGACGCGTTGACGAAGATCGCGGCCCGCCTGGCGCCCCGCGGCCGCTTCGCCATCATCACTTTCCACTCGCTCGAAGATCGCCTTGTGAAAACAGTCTTCAAGGCCCAGAGCACCGAGTGGCTCGATCGGCCTGAGTGGCCGGAGCCTCGCCGAAATCCGGAACGCATCTTTCGCAAGGTCACTGGCAAGGCTGTTATCGCCAGTGAAGTCGAGCAACGCGCCAACCCGAGGTCTCGCAGTGCAAAGCTCCGCGTCGTCGAGAAAATCTAACTATCCCCATGCCAGCCAATCGCCGCCGTCACGCCAATGCAGTTCCACTCGCTTCGATCGCGACTTGGATCGTCGTCGCTGCCTTCATCTGCGCTGCAGGGCTGGGCTACGTCTATTGCAAGAATCAGCTCCATTCGACTGGTCAGAAAATCAAGGGACTGGAGCGGGAACTGAGCGAACTCGTGACGCAGAATGAAGTGGTGCGTTCGAAGATCGCCTCGCTGTCTTCCCGTGCTGCTCTGCAGCGCCGCGTGAGCGAAGGCTTCATCAAGCTGGTGCCGATCGAACGCATCGTGCAGTTGAATGCGCCGGGCACTCAGTCGCTTCCTAGCGAGATCCGCGCGGTCTCGAACCAGAGGATCGGCGAGTGATCCGCTCGGCCAAAACGCGGGCGCTGATTACCTGCTGCTTTCTGGCCGGTTGCTTTACTGTCTTCTCCGTTCGGCTTGTGCATCTGCAGGTCACGATGCACGAGGAATACGCGGCGAAAGCTGCGGAGAAGCACGTTAACAAGCAGGTTGCCTATGCACGTCGTGGGATCATTCAGGATATAAACGGCGAACTCCTGGCACAGAACGAGCCCGTGAAGGTGGCGATCGCCGACGGCTCGATGATCGAAGATTTCGAGGCTGTTGCTGACGTGCTCGCCGGAAGGCTCGAACTCGAGCGCGGTGCCTTGCTGGAGAAGCTCAAGAGCGAGTACAAACCAGAAGGCGGAGAAGCAAAGCTACCAGTTCGCTATATCGTCCTGAAAAAGAAAGTGCCGGAGAGCGTTGCCCTGGAAATCAAGGGCGAGCTCATGACAAAAAAGCTCCGCGGGATCTACTTTGAGCAAGCTTCGGAGCGCCTTTACCCAAATGGCCAGATGCTTTGCCACGTGCTTGGCTATGTAAACAGCACCGGCACTGGGGTCGAAGGAATCGAACGCGCGCTCGATCGCTATCTTCGCGGGCACGACGGTTACCGATATATCGAACGCGACCGCACTGGCCGCGAAATCGTCCCGTACCGCGGACAGGAGCGATCGGCTCGCGATGGTTATAGCGTCAGACTGACGGTCGACATGGGCCTGCAGAGCATCGTGGAGGATGAACTCGCGTCAGCCGTGAAACTCTATAACCCGAAGATGGCGAGCATCGTTCTGATGCGCCCTCAGACCGGTGAAATTCTGGCGTTGGCTAATTATCCAAACTTTGACCTGAACAACCAGGAACTCGCGAAGGAGGCAGATCGTAAAAATCGCGCAATCATGGATATGGTCGAACCTGGCTCGACCTTCAAGATTGTCACGGTCGCCGCGGCTTTGACGGAGAAGCTGGTGCGCCCGGACACTGAAATCTTTTGCGAGAATGGCTACTTCAGCTGGTGCAAGCTAAACGATCACCACGGCTACGGCAGCCTGACGGTCAATGACATCCTCGTGAAATCGAGCAACATCGGGGTGGCCAAGCTAGCCATGCAGCTCGGCGACCGGAAATTCTACGAGTATGTGCGGCGATTCGGCTTCGGCGAGCGGACCGGCATCAACCTTCCCGGGGAAATCGGGGGCCTCGTCCACCCGCCGCACAACTGGAGTAAGATTTCCATCACCCGGATCCCGATGGGCCACGAAGTCGGAGCGACTCCTCTTCAGGTCACCACCGCGATGGCTGCAATTGCCAATGGCGGAAAACTGATGCTCCCGCAGATCGTGCGTGAGATCACAGACGAGGCCGGAAATGTAGTTGCGCAGTTTCCGCCTCAGGAGGTGCGCCGCGTTGCTTCACAGGAGGCCACCGAGGCAGTCCGCGAAGCCTTGATCCAGGTCGTGGGCCCCAAGGGCACTGCAGCTCTCGCACAAGTTCCAGGATACCTCGTCGCTGGAAAGACAGGGACCTCGCAAAAACTCAATGCTGAGGGCCGCTACAGCAAAAAGTATGTCGCTTCATTTGTTGGCTATATGCCGGCGAATGACCCCGCTTTTGTCGCGCTCGTCCTCTTTGATGAAGCGCAGCCCAAGACCGGCTCCGGTTACGGTGGACAAGTCGCAGGGCCTGTCTTTGCTAACATTGGCATTCGCGCTGCTAGATATCTCAATCTCCCGCCCATGCCTGAGCCGGTTGCTCCGGTGACGACATCGCTCGTGAACATGAGCACCAGCCAGACTACCGCTCTCCGGGCGGCCGCCCGATGAAACTCGATTCTCTGCTTTCTTCCACTGCCACGATCCAGGTCGATGGCCCGCGTGATCGGGAGATCACATCCATCGCCTATGACTCACGTCGGGTGGAGCCGGGATCACTCTATGTGGCACTGAAGGGCGAAAAAGTGGACGGAACTAGCTTTATCGATTCCGCGGTACAACGGGGAGCAGTCGCCATTGTGTCGGAGCAGGGGACCGCTCGCACGACCGCTACACACGTCGTCGTGCCGAAGTCGCGCGAAGCTCTCGCGGACCTCGCTGCGGCATTCTACCAACAACCTTCCCGAGCTTTAAAGCTCGCCGGGATCACTGGGACGAACGGGAAGACGACTACAGCTTTCCTCATCAAGCATATCTGCGAGAAGGCGCTGCTCCGCTGCGGCTTGATCGGCACCGTGCACTACCAGATCGGCGATCGGATCATCCCAGCGGCGCGTACTACCCCGGAGTCGCTGGAAGTTCACGAGTTGCTCTGGCAGATGCGATCCGCTGGGTGCAAAGCCGCTGTGATGGAGGTGTCCTCGCACGCACTGGTGCAGGCCCGGGTGCGGGGAGTGGAGTTTGATGCGGCGCTGTTCACGAATCTAACTCAGGACCACCTCGACTATCACAAGACGATGGAAGAGTACTTCAGCGCAAAGGCGCAGCTCTTCAGCGCCACGGCGCAGCAGGCGAAAAAGCGTGGGCGGGCAGTGATCAACCTCGACGATCGCTTCGGGGCCCGGCTCGCTCAGCAATTTCAAAAAGAGTTGCCGGTAACTACCTACGGCGTCGGGGTGCATGCGGACTTCCGCGCGAGCAATGTGCGGATCGACTTCCACGGCTCGAGCTATCAACTGGATGCCGTCGGCCGAAGCTATCTGGTAAGGCTGCCGCTCATCGGGCAGTTCAACGTTTACAACTCGCTCGCCGCAATCGCGGGTGCCCATGCAATGGGAGTGGACGTTCGGTCTGCGGTGCTCGCGCTGGCTGATGCTCCTGCAGTGCCGGGCCGGCTGGAGCCAGTCCCAGCACAAAGGCAGTTCAAGATCTTCGTCGATTACGCACACACGGACGACGCGCTGCTCAACGTGATCAACACGTGCCGCGAGCTCAAGCCGGCCCGCCTGATCGTCGTTTTCGGGTGCGGTGGAAATCGCGACACTGGCAAACGCCCACGGATGGGTGCGGTGGTTAACCAGCACGCCGATTACGCCATCGTCACTTCTGATAATCCGCGGAAGGAAGATCCACTCGCGATCATCGAAGACATCAAGCCCGGGCTGACGCATGGGAACTACGAAGTGATCGTTGATCGACGCGAAGCGATCCAGCGCGCGATCGCCATGGCACAACCCCGTGACATCATCTTGATCGCCGGAAAAGGACACGAGACTTACCAGGAATTTGCAGAGAAAACCGTGTCCTTTGACGACGTGGCCGTCGCCAGTCAGGCACTGGAAGCGAAGCGCGTGGAGCTGTGACGATGAACCCAACCAACATCGCCACAATTGCGCGCTGGGCCAATGGCCAAATCGCTTCCGGTGATCTGGCCGTGACGGTCACGTCGCTCTGCACCGACTCCCGCGCACTGCAGCCGGGAGATCTTTTCCTCGCATTGCGGGGCGATAACTTCGACGGCCACACCTTTGCCGCCGAGGCGATCAGTCGCGGCGCGACAGGCATCGTCGTTCAGGACGTGCCGAGCGGTTTGCCGCCAGAAGCGAACGTGATCCAGGTTGGCGACACGTTGGCTGCGCTGCAAGCGATCTCGGCCCAATATCGCCGCAGCCTGGATCTGCGCGTGGTAGCCATCACGGGCAGCAACGGCAAGACGAGCACGAAAGACCTCACCGCGTCCGTGCTCAGCAAGCGCTTTCAAGTCACCAAGACAAAGGGCAATTTCAACAATCACATCGGGCTGCCGCTAACCATGCTCCGCGCGAATGCTACGGATCAGATTGGCGTCTTTGAGATCGGGATGAACCATCCGGGCGAGATCGCTCCGCTGGCCGCTCTTGCAGCTCCAGACGTAGCGATCATTACCAACATCGGCGTCGCGCATATTGAGTTCCTCGGCAGCCGTGAAGCTATCGCGCAGGAAAAGGGAATGCTCGCAGAAGCGCTCCCAGCATCGGGCCATCTGATCCTCGGCGCTGAGGATGATTTCTCGCGAGCCATCGCCGAGCGTACCTTGGCCCATACAATCCTCTGCGGGATCGGAACAGGGGAAGTGCAGGCGACGGATGTCACGCAAAGCTTCTCTGGGATGAGATTCCGTCTTCACGCGGACGGGCGCGCTGTGGATGCCGAGTTGCCAGTCCCCGGCTTGCACATGGTGCGAAATGCCTTGCTTGCGGTCGCCGCCGGACGCGTCCTCGGTCTCTCCCTGGACGAATGTGCGGAAGGACTTCGTAGCTTGCAGCTGACAAAAGGTCGGCTGGAGCAGAAGGAAGTCCGCGGAATCCAGATCATTGATGATACATATAACGCGAACCCCGACTCGATGAGTGCGGCGTTGCGCACGATTAGTGAAATGCCCGGGATTGGCCGTCGCATCGCTGTGCTCGGGCGAATGGGTGAACTGGGCGCGGAAGCGGAGCGTGGCCACCGCCAAGTTGGCGAAGTAGCCGCGGCGTTGAAGTTCGATTACTTGATCACTGTTGGCGAGGAGGCTGGGTGGATCGCGGAAGCAGCGGCAACCGGCGGAGTCGAGACGCACCGGTATGGCACAACGGAAGAAGCTGCGGCGGCTCTCCGGGAATTCGCAAAAGAGGGCGATCTCGTCCTCGTAAAGGGAAGCCGCTCCGCCCGCATGGAGCGCATTGTGGAGGCATTGCAAAGCGCATGATGTATTATCTCCACTGGCTAAGTAACAACGTCGGCCCCGATTTCTATCGGGCGCTGAACGTATTCCAGTACATCACTTTCCGTGCAATCGCAGCCGCCGTTACAGCCTTCCTGCTCTCGTTGATCTTCGGTAATTGGGTAATCCGACGGCTTATTTCGCTCAAGCTCGGTCAGCCCATTCGCACCAAGGAAGAGGTGCATAAGCTTTTCGAATTGCATGGCGGAAAAGCGGGCACCCCCACGATGGGTGGTGTGCTTTTGCTCGGTGCGGTGGTAGTCTCGTCACTACTCTGGGCGCGGCTCGACAACATCGCTGTCTGGCTCCTGCTCTTTACGATCGTCTACTGCGGGGCATTGGGTTTTTGGGATGACTATCTAAAAGTCTCGAAAAAGAACGCCACCGGAATAAGCGAGCGGACCAAGCTGGTCGGCCAGGGCATTCTCGCGCTGCTGGTCGCAGCCTTCTTTCTCTACAATCCAGCGATCGAGGTGCAGGCGCGTCAACTTTTTGTCCCTTTCTATAAGGAGCCGCTGATTTGGAATCTCGGCCTCTTCACCGCTGTCTTCTTCGCGATCGTGATTATCGGCGCGTCCAATGCGGTGAATCTCACAGACGGCCTCGACGGTCTGGCCGCTGGTTGCACGGTGACGACTTCCTTTGCCTACGCGGTGATCACCTACGTCGCTGGAAATCTAAAGATCGCGAGCTACCTGCAGATTCCCTATTATCCATTTGCCGGGGAGCTTTCGATCATCTGCATGGCCTTGGTGGGAGCTTCGTTCGGCTTTCTCTGGTTTAATTGCCATCCCGCGAAAGTGTTCATGGGCGATACCGGCTCATTAGCGATTGGCGGCTTTTTCGGCGTGGTTGCGATCTGCTGCAAGCAGGAGCTGCTGCTCGTTGTGGTCGGCGGTGTGTTCGTCATCGAGGCAGCTTCGGTGCTGATTCAGCGAAGCTGGTTCAAGATCACCAAGCGGATGTATGGCGAAGGCCGGCGCGTCTTCCTCATGTCGCCAATTCACCATCATTTTGAGCTCAAGGGCTGGAAGGAAAATACCGTGATCGTTCGCTTCTGGATTCTGTCTGTGATGTTCGCGCTGCTCGGTCTCGCCACCCTCAAACTCCGTTGAATGTGTCTTACGAAAACCATCGGATCGCGGTGCTCGGCGCAGGTGAAAGCGGCGAAGCAGCTGCAGTCCTATTGAAGGAGGAGAAAGCGATGGTGACCGTACTCGACACCGCGGAGGAGAATAAGCTCCGGAAGAAGATCGACGCGCTCGGAATGCGAGGCATTCGGCTTATCGCGGGGCTCGCGGCGGAGCACGAGAGTTCACATGGGGCGTTCGACCTCGCCGTGCTTAGCCCGGGTATCGATCCAGCCGTGCCGCTGGTGCAGAATTTCCTAGAGCGCAGGATCAAGATGATCGGCGAGCTGGAGCTCGCCTATGAGCTTTGCCGTTGCCCGATTGTTGGGATCACGGGCACGAACGGTAAAACTACCACGACGCAGCTCGTCGAGAAGATGCTCAATAGCTGCGGCGTCAAGACGCTTGCGGCAGGTAACATCGGCCCGGCATTTTCCGCCCGGGTAAAGCAGAGCGCGGATCTCGACGTGATGACACTGGAGATCAGCTCCTTTCAGCTCGAACGCATCGAACGCTTCCGCTGTCACACCGCGGTTTGGCTGGGCTTTGCTCCCGATCACCTCGATCGCTATGCGACCATGGAGGAATACTATGCAGCAAAGATCCGTATCTTCGAAAACCAGACGGCGAACGACTGGGCAGTCGTTAACCTGCGTGATCGCCTACCTCAGCTGAAGGCGCAGAAGATTGCCTTCAGCGCGTATGAAAGTGGCGGCGACTTCGAGCTTCGCTCGGGGGTGATCCATTTCCGTGAAGAGCCGGTGCTTCGGATGAGTGATGCGAAGCTCCGCGGCTCGCACAACGCGGAGAATCTCATGGCTGCGCTTGGCGTCGGCTTTGTGCATGGGCTGAGCT
>DASVRY010000285.1:0-1761 GCA_036388395.1 Chthoniobacteraceae bacterium | reverse complement strand
GCCGAGTTCCGTCTCGCCGCCGGGAACACTCCGCTGCAGTTCATCGATGATCACCCGCAGATGGCTCACCCGTGACCTCGGCGGGATGTATTTTCGCACCTTTGTATCAAAGGTCACCAGCCCCACGCTATCCTGCTGTCCGATCATTAGATAGGAGAGGCAAGCCGCCAGCCGAGTAGCGTAGTTATATTTCGTCAGGCCATTCCGGCCGTAGTTCATCGAACCGCTGAGATCGAGCAGGATGGTCGCGCGGAGATTTGTCTCCTCCTCATACTCGCGGATGTAAAAACGATCGGAGCGCCCGAAAACCCGCCAGTCGATATGCCGGATTTCGTCGCCGGCGACGTACTGGCGGTGCTGCTTGAATTCGACGCTAAACCCTTTGTGCGGCGAGCGGTGAAGCCCGGAGCAAAAGCCTTCCACGACCTGCTTCGCGACGACTTGCAGACTGCTGATCTGCTGGAGATCAGCGGGTGTGAGAAAATCTGAGACGTGAGCCATGGGGGATCATCGCGGGCACTAAGCGCCCGGTCGCGCACTCGACGCGCGGGCAGACAGTGCGTGCATCGTGGTTTCCGAAAAGGATCAGAGCACCTGCTTGCTCTCGCTGCGCGGCACTGCCTTCACGACGCGCGCAATGATGTCGTCGATCTTCATTCCCTCAGCCTCCGCGTTGAAGGTCGGCACAACGCGGTGACGAAGCACCGGGAGCGCAAGTGCCTCGATGTCGTCAGCGGTCACGTGGAAGCGGCCTTTCAGCACCGCACGCACCTTGGCCGCGAGCACCAAGTTCTGGCAGGCACGCGGACCGGCGCCCCATTCGATCAGCTCTTTGACGAAGGCCGGGGCTTCGGGATTGTTCGGACGGGTGAACCGCACGAGATCCAGGACGAAATCCATAACGTGCTCCGGCACCGGGACTTTGCGCACAACCTTCTGCAACTCCTGGATTTGAGCGCCATTGATCACCGGCTGCAGATCGGCGTGGAAAGTGCCGGTCGTGCGAGCCACGATCTGCCGCTCGTGCTCCCGCTCGGGATAATCCACCTTCACGAGGAAGATGAACCGATCCTTCTGCGCCTCGGGCAGCGGATAAGTGCCTTCCTGCTCGATTGGGTTTTGCGTCGCGAGCACGAAGAACGGCTCTTCCAGCTTCAAGGTATTCCCGCCGATCGTCACCGAGTGCTCCTGCATCGCCTCGAGCAGCGCAGCCTGCGTTTTAGGCGGGGTGCGGTTGATCTCATCCGCGAGCAACATTTGCGTAAAGATCGGCCCTTTCTGGAAAACGAAACGCCGATGCCCGGTGGTGGGATCCTCCTGGATGATGTCCGTGCCGGTGATGTCCGACGGCATCAGATCCGGCGTGAACTGGATCCGCCGGAACGACAGATCCATCGTCCGTGAAAGGGAGCGGATCATCGCGGTTTTGGCCAAGCCTGGCACGCCTTCGAGGAGGCAGTGACCGCCGGCCAGCACCGCAATAACCAACTGCTCGATGACATCGTGCTGACCCACGATGAACTTCCCCATCTCCTCGACGATGCGCCCATACGCGCTGACGAGCAGGGCCGCCGCGGCTTTGTCATCCGTCGGGATGGGTGTGGAAGCCGCAGGGGCGGATGGAGCTGTTTCGAGCGTGGTCTGGGTGGTCATCTGGGTGAAATGGAGGATAAGACGCGCGATGCCCGCCCGAGGGGCGAACGCAACATGCGCGCGGTCTGAATTGGGCCGCCGGAAGCTGGGCTACTGATTGACCTCGCT
>DASVRY010000284.1:0-4630 GCA_036388395.1 Chthoniobacteraceae bacterium | reverse complement strand
TTCTTTTTGGGACAGCACCGGTAGGCCACTGGTGTTCAAGCTAGGGGCGCCACCTTTCAGCAAACGATTCGTCCGGTGTTTGGGTGAGGTTGGTCAGGGCATCGGCAGAAGGCCGAGTCTCAAAGCACAACAACAATAGCGCTCGCTGGCGCCTGTAAGAGGAAGAAGGTGCGGACGGGGCAGTTCAGGGGTAGCAGGAGCGTCGTGGCGATAGGCGAAGTCGAGTTCTGCATGCTCCTGCGATTTTCATCCCACCCCACCTGAGCGTCGGCTCATTGAATCCGTACAAACCAAAGGCGCCTGCCGCGGGTGCGACAGGCGCCTCTTGAAAAAGACGATGAAGGAGGCGAGAACCTAGCTCCGGCGCCGGCGGAGAGCCGCAACGCCGATGGTCGTCAGACCTAGCAGTCCGAGCGTGCTCGGCTCAGGAACCGGAGTGTAGCTGAAATTGCTGATCTGCTGATTGGAGGTAGAGCCCCCCGTCCCGCCCGTGAAACCAACAAACGCCGTCGGACTTCCGAGAACCGTTGCAGGATTCCCGACAGTGAAGCTCCGGTTGAATGTGGTCGTGCCATTCGTTGCGCTAACATTCAGCGCATCCGCTGCCACAGCCGGATTATAAGTGATCGTGTAGTTGATCGCGCCAGCAGTCAGATCGAAGCCAGGACCGGTAAGCTCGCTTTGTACCCCATTGACGCCTTTGCCGATCTGATCGCTGCCAAAGATGCTCGTCACGATCCCTACGCTCGGAGAAACCGGCGATGTGGAACCTGCCTTGCCAGAGCTGTCGGTGTAGCCTCTCTCGCCGCCGGAGTCACCCAAGGCATTGATGTCGTCGTTGTGCAGAACGAATACGAAGCCGTCGGCACCGTTCGTTCCCAGGTAGGTGAAGCTCGCGGTGAAGCCGAGCGAATACTGTTGACGCGTGTTGGAGTAAACGCTCACAGCAAGATCATTATTTGCCGTGGTGAGGGTGAGGGTTCCGCTCGAGAACGCACCGGCTCCGGCAGGAGCATTAGCGGACTTGTTGACAGTGAAGCCGGTGCCGTCACCGAAACCACTAATCTGGGCGCTCGCAGGAGCTGCAATTGCGACCGCAGCGAGGGCGATCGTAGTGTTGAGGATAAGTTTAATCATTGATAGGGGTCCCTCCGTCGATACAGACATCTGGGGTGCGCCTATATAGCCAAAAGACCCAACCGTCGCAAATGCTCTTTTTAGCTAAATTCATATCAGGGTTGCCATTACAATTTAGAGGAGACCTCCTTCCGCCAACTGCGTGTAGTTGGCTACATCTCACAAGGAAGCTGCGCAGCACCCGTTTTCCCACACGCGCTGAAGTCTCGTTCGACCCTTCAAGGGCAATCTGTTAACAAGACGTTACGGCGTGGAATGCCGCCGCTTCGACCACCTTGGAAGCTTCCTCGGGGCGGCAGTGCTGGTAGCGGGCGCGGCGGACTTCCACGTTGGGACCGCGTTTGCAGTTGCCAAGGCAACTCACCCCTTTCAGCTCCATGGCGTGTTTAAGATCGGCAGCGCCCAGCTCTTGCTCCAGAGCCCGCCACAGTTCCTTTCCTCCATTGTTCCAGCAGGCCTTCTTCGTGCAGACGCGGATCGGGCATGTGACGCAGGCCGCCGGCCGGGCTGCGGCAGTTGAAAGGACTCGTATCTGCGAGGCCACGCGGCGGGTAAAGCCGAAGAACGGTTCTCGCTCCTCGACACCGGCAACAGCGATCACGCAGCCGGGCGAAAGAACCGGCGTGAGCTGCCTCCGCAGCTCCTTGGGCACCTTGAACTGCAGACTTGCGGTGTCAGTTCGGACAACCATCCGCCGTTTGCCGCGGGCATCGCGCTCGAACCCGGCAAACTCTCCGCGAAGTTCAAAGCGGGTCTGCATGCGAAGCGCGGATCTGAAGCATGCTGCACGATGAGACTGGTTCTCATTAGCGTCAAGAGCTTAGATCCGCGCTCTCGTCGTCATCAGCCACGGGCTTAAACGGATGAACACGGAAAGGAGCGAAGGCCCTCCATCTGTGTTTCATCTGTGTTCATCCGTGGCTCCTATCTGCTGCGGGAGCCCTCTTCAACGGCGTTCACTAGCCAGCGCCAGCGGCCGCGACCTGCTGTCGACGCGATGACCCGGCTTAGTTGTCGTTCTTCTGCGCGGTCCGCTTGCGGAGACCCGCGTCCAGGATCTTCTTCCGGAGGCGGAGCGACTTCGGCGTCGCTTCCACGTATTCATCCGGAGCGATGTATTCCAACGCACGTTCCAGGCTCATGACGAGCGGCGGCGCGAGGGCGATGCCTTTGCCGTCGCCCTGTGAACGCATGTTCGTGAGCTTCTTCGCCCGGCAAGGATTCACCGGCATATCGTCCGGACGAGCGTTCTCGCCGATGATCATGCCTTCGTAGATCTCCGCCTGTGGCCCAATGAAGAGGCGGCCGCGCTCCTGGATCGTTTCCAGCGAGTAGGCGGTGGAAATGCCGCCTTCCATGCTCACCAGCACGCCTTTGTCGCGGGTCGGGATGTCGCCTTTGTGTGGCGCGTATTCCTTGAAGATGTGCGACATGACGCCGTGACCTTTGGTCGCGTTGACCAGGTCAGTTTCAAAGCCGATCAGGCCGCGGGTCGGCACCACCGCCTGCACGCTGACGCTGTGCGGATTATGCTCCATGTGCACGATGTCGGCTTTGCGGCCGGCGAGTGACTGCAGGATGTCGCCGAGGTTCTCGTTCGGCACGTCGACGTAGAGATTCTCCAGCGGCTCGAGCAGCTTGTTGTCCGCGTCCCGCTTGAAGATCACCTCCGGACGCGAGACGAGGATCTCGAAGCCTTCACGGCGCATCTGTTCGACGATGATCGCGATCTGCATCTCGCCGCGAGCCTGGATCTCGAAATGGCCTGCCACTTCGGTATCGGCGAACATGATGGAGACGTTCGTGCGGGTCTCGCGAACCAGCCGTTCACGCACCTGGCGCGCGGTGAGCAGCTTGCCCTCGCGGCCCGCGAGTGGTCCGTCATTGATGCAGATTTTCATCGTGATCGTCGGCGGATCGATATCCACGAACGGCAGCGGCTCGCGATCTTCGTTATCTGTGAGCGTCTCGCCGATGTAGGCATCGTTAAACCCGGTCAGACCGACGATGTCGCCTTCGCTGGCGTTCTTGAGCTCGATCTTGGCGAGGCCTTGGTGGCCGAAGAGCGCGGTGACGTTGGCCCGCTCACGTTTCCCTTCCTTCGAGATGCGGACGATGCTGTCGCCGACTTTCACCTGGCCGCTGATGATACGACCGTAGGCGATACGTCCGAGGTAATCGGAGTAGTCGAGGTTCGAGACGAGCATCTGGAAGTAGGTCAGGTCGCTCTTTGTGGGCGCCGGAATGTGCTCCACGATCGCCTCGAAGAGCGGCTCCATGGTCTCGCTCTTGTCCGTGATTTCCTTCATCGCGTAGCCATCCCGCGCGGAGGCGTAGATGACGGGGAAATCGAGCTGAACGTCGTTCGCGCCGAGCTCCATGAAGAGCTCGAAGACCATATCGAGCACCTTGTGCGGCCGGGCGTTCTCGCGATCGATCTTGTTGATCACGACGATCGGCTTCGCGCGATTCTCCAGCGCTTTGCGGAGCACGAACTTCGTCTGCGCCTGCGGGCCATCGTGGGCATCGACGACGAGCAGCACGCCATCAATCATCTTCATGATGCGCTCCACTTCACCGCCGAAATCGGCGTGTCCGGGAGTGTCGACGATGTTCACGTGGTAGTCGTGCCAGCGGAAGGCGGCGTTCTTGGCGCGGATGGTGATGCCCTTCTCCTTTTCCAGATCCATGGAATCCATGATCCGCTCCTCGGTGGCGCGAGCTTCGTTGGCCCGGAAGGTGCCAGCCTGTTTGAGAAGCTGATCAACGAGCGTGGTCTTGCCATGATCGACGTGAGCGATGATGGCGATGTTTCTGATATGTTCCATTTGTCTGTGTCCGATTTGAGCTGAAAAAGTCTTCCGACTGGCGAAAGGGGCGCGAATATAGGGCGAATCCTCGATAGGTCAACGACGGCCTCCGATCGAATTCGGGAAGGCGTGCAACGATGTAGCGAGGAGGGAGCGCCCCACGATAAGCAATGGAGCGGCCTACCGTAGGCAGCTGCTCCTCCGCTCCTGCGCCGGGTTGCTGGCTTGGAAAAGCCCGGAGCTACGAGGAAAGGTCGAACGCGACGACTTCGCCGGCGTTGCTCCGAACGTAGAGGTGCCGTCCTGCGAGAGCCGGTGTTGCGTAGCACTTGCCGGTCAACGCCGGCCACCGCGCGGAGGGCTCCAGGCCGGCGGCAGTCGCTGGCGCGAGGACCACTTCTCCATCGCGGGTGAGGAAAATCCAATGTCCGTCCGCAAGGATGAAGGTGCCGGTCGGCACCGCGCCGCTCACCCAGCGCGTCTCCCCCGAGGCCGCGTCGAGGCAGGTGAATTCATGATGGCCGCGGCGCTTTTCGTTAAAGGCGAAAAGCTGTTCGCCGTGCAGAATCGGATTGTTGAAGAGCAGGGCAAACTGCTTGTGCGACCAGACCTCCCGAACCTTTGGTTCGGCGCCGAGATCCCAGTCGAGGAGTTTCGCGAGGTCCGTGCCGGTGTTGCTCACG
>DASVRY010000283.1:0-2636 GCA_036388395.1 Chthoniobacteraceae bacterium | reverse complement strand
TGCTGTCCGACGTGGAGCGATTCGGCTTCCGCCATCGGTCCGATCACCGGGTGGAAAACTTCACCGCAAGCCAGCGAGCGCAGACTCTTCGCCCCCGACTTCACGGTGACGAGTTCGTAGCCTGGGCTGGGAGATGACATCTCGCGAACTTAAGACGCCGCCGGAGAAACTCCAAGCTCGCTTGCCCGGGGAGATTCACTACTGGAGGCCTGGCTCGGTGAAAATCCCTACTGACTACTCCCGCTCTTCCGGAGCCCGTCCGTTTCCCTGGCAGCCGGTGCAAACACCGAAGATCTCCAACGTGTGCGTCACGTTCGAATAGCCGAGTTGCCGCGCCATCCGCTCGAGTGTATCTGCGACGCAAAAGTCCAGCGTCTCCACGCTGTGGCAGCTCCGGCAGATGATATGATGATGGTGATGCTCGCCCGTGTTGAATTCGTAGCGATAGGACCCGTCGCCGAAGTCACACCGCCGCACCAGGTTGATCTCCTCCATCGCCGCGAGGCAGCGATACACCGTCACGAGATCGCAGATTCCTTTCATCCGCGCGTGCAGCTCCTCGGTCGTAAATGGCCCGTGCTCCTGGGTGAGAATCCCCAGCAACGCTTTGCGTGGTTCGGTGATCCGATTCTTATGCGCACGGAGCGTCTGGAGCGCCGACGCATAGTGGGCATCCGCATCGTGGTGACAGTGGGAGGACATGAGCTGGGCTGATACTCGCGCGTCGCGGCGCAACGTTCAAGGCGGAGGAAAATCGCACGCGTCTTCTTCCGTCGCCGGCGCGTTCCAGTTGGACCTCATCCGTTTTCTCTCACATCTTCTCCGTCACTCATGAGCACTTTGAACGTCGAGACTGCCGTAAAAGAACGTTACGCCTCAGGCGCCGCCTGCTGCGAGCCGAGCCTCTGCTGCCCCGTCGATTACGATCCGCAATACTTGCAGGTAATTCCGGCGGAGGTGATCGAGCGCGACTACGGCTGCGGCGACCCGAGCCGGCACCTCCATCCCGGGGAGACAGTGCTCGATCTCGGCAGCGGCACGGGCAAGATTTGCTTCATCGCGTCGCAGGTCGTCGGGCCGACAGGGAAAGTCATCGGCGTCGATATGACTGATGAAATGCTAGAGGTCTCGCGCCGGAATGCGCCCATCGTCGCTGAGAAAATCGGCTACTCAAACGTGGAGTTTCGGAAGGGCCGAATCCAGGATCTCGGGCTCGATCTGGAGCGACTGGACGTGGAGCTGAAGGCCCGCCCGATTTATGGCGCGGACGCTTTTCTCCAGGCCGGCAGCCTTGCCGAAGATCTGCGCGTGAAGCACCCGCTCGTCGCCACGGAATCTGTCGATGTGGTGGTCTCGAACTGCGTGTTGAATCTCGTCGAAGCCAAAGCCAAGCGGCAGCTCTTCGAGGAAATCTTCCGCGTCCTGCGCAAAGGCGGACGTGCGGTGATCAGCGACATCGTTGCTGACGAAGAAGTGCCGCTCGAGTTGCAGAATGATCCTGAGCTTTGGTCGGGCTGCATCTCTGGTGCGCTGACCGAAACTGGTTTTCTCGACGCGTTCACCGACGCAGGCTTCTACGGCGTGCGCATCCTCAAGCGGGACGCCACTCCGTGGAGAACCGTGCAGGGTTATGAGTTCCGCTCGCTCACCGTGGAGGCATTCAAAGGCAAGCAGGGGCCTTGCTTCGAGCGCAATCAGGCGGTGGTCTACAAGGGTCCCTTCAAGGAAGTTGTCGATGACGACAATCACATCATCGAGCGCGGCGTCCGCTATGCCGTTTGCGACAAGACCTTCCAGCTCTTTCAGAAAGAGCCATATCGCGACTCGTTCGAGTTCATCGAGCCGAATGAAACTATCCCACTCGAGAATGCGCAGCCCTTCGACTGCGAGCGCGATACGCTCCGGCATCCAAAGGAGACGAAGGGTCAGGATTACACCGTGACCAGGCAGGAAAGCTCCTGCTGCGATTCCGGTGGATGCTGCTAGGCTCTGCCGATGAATCGCTTTGACGCGAAGCTCGCCGAACAAGGCTTGAGCCTGCGCCGGGATCGCCTCCGCACGCTCCAGATCAACGTCGGCCGCAAGTGCAACCAGACGTGCACGCACTGCCACGTCGGCGCGTCGCCGTGGCGGACCGAGATGATCAACGCCGAGGATGCGCATCGGATCGGAGCATGGATCACAGAGCATCGCCCCGAGACGGTCGACATCACCGGCGGCGCACCGGAGCTGAGCGAGTTCTTCCGTTACTTCGTCGAGACCGCGCGCGCCGTCGGCTGCCGTGTGATCGATCGGAACAATCTCACGATCATTGAGACGAAGGCGTATGCCGATCTGCCGGAGTATCTCGCCGGTCACGAGGTTGAGGTTGTCGCGTCGCTCCCCTGCTATTCGGCGGAGAATGTAAATGCGCAGCGGGGTGATGGGGTTTTTGAGAAAAGCATCTCAGCTCTACGGAAACTCAACGCCGTCGGCTACGGCACGCGATTGCCGCTTTACCTCGTCTACAATCCAATCGGGGTGAAGCTTCCCGGGCCTCAGGCTGAACTCGAGGCCGACTACAAGGAAGCGCTCCAGCGGGACTTCGGCATCAGCTTCACCGGCCTTTTCACGATCACGAATCAACCGATTGCGCG
>DASVRY010000282.1:0-8705 GCA_036388395.1 Chthoniobacteraceae bacterium | reverse complement strand
GAGTGCATTGCCAATCTCGTGCGCCAGATGTTCAGCCATCGATTTAACGAGGCGCAGATTCGCCGCCTCGATCTCGAGCAAGCGCGCCCGTTCGTGTTCGGTGACATCCTCGATGAGGAGCAAGGCCGCGTTTGTCGCGGTTGCATTTTGCGTGCGGAAGGGAACGATGGAAACGCGATAGATTTGCTCCGGAGAATGCTGTAGCCGGTGCTTGAAGGGCGGCACAGCGACTCCCGTTTTAATGACGGTGAATACGATGCTGCCGAGCTGCTGCGGCAGGTCGGAAAAGTCCAGGGTTAGCTTGCTCTTCCGATCCTCGACGAAGATCCGCACCGCCGCAGTGTTCGCATGCAGCATCGCAAGGTTGCTGCCGACGACTACGCAACCGCTCCCGAGATGGCCGAGAATGTCGGCAATCATGGCATGATTGGCGAGCATCTGATCGTGCAACCACGAGTTCCGGATCGCCAGCCCGACCTCCTCCAGCATGTGGAAGATCAAGGCGAGCTCTTCGTTGGCGTAAGGTTCACCGGTCAAGCGCTCGTCGAAAATAGCCACGCCGAGCAGTGATTCGCGGTCGAGGATCGGAATGGCAACTTGCGCCCCTAAAAGCTGGAACTCCTTGGATATTTCGCGGCTGCTCTGCGCGTCAAGGCTGGTCGCACGGAGGATTCGCCCCTGTCGGTGCAGATAGCCGCCGATCCCGGCTCCGAGCGAGAGCGCGAAGTGTTGGAGGACGCTTTGATCGAGCCCAATGGCGCACGCCGAGCGCAGCCAACGGTCATCGGCTGAGAGCGGACTGTCACTAAGGACACCAGCGGGTTTTCGTAGAAAGATGATCGCGCGGTTTACCCCGATTATCTCCCGAAGGAGCAGCAGGAACTGCTTAAGTAGAGCGCTGGAATCGAGGCTGTGCGTGAGCACACCGGAAAAACGCCGCAGGGCCTCCAGGGCACGGACTTGATCGTTATAGAGGCGGGAGCTGTTGCTTTCGATACTGGCAGCAATTGCCGGCATGGCTGCAACCTTCGCCTCATGCTCCGGGAACATTCGGCTCAACAATGTGTTCAGCAACTTGCCGCGAACTGGCTTGGCTAGCACATGCGCCACGCCGAGAAGATAGGCATCTTCCTCCCACTCCCACTGCTTGGCGCTGGCATAGACGATGACCGGACATCCCGGTGCATAGCTTTTCAGCTCTTCGATGATCCGGATGGCCCGCGCATCAGTCAGTTCCGCATCGAGGATGGCGGCGTCGATTGCTCCGCGGGCGAGGAGGAACTCCGCGTCCGCGACATCCTCCTTCAAGATAAGCTGGAACTTTACTGGCTCGAGGACCGCCTGCACTGCCGCCGCGAGAGATGGCTGCTTGGTGAGAACGAGCAGGGTGCGCATCAAGTGGAAGCAACGGCGGGCGGCTGAACCTGCTTGATCTGGCGAGTAGGTAAGTCGACCTGCACCGTTGTGCCCTTTTTTAGCTGGCTGGCAATGGAAAGATTGCCGCCGTGCAAGTTCACGATCTTTCGGCAGATGGCGAGGCCAAGCCCGAAGCCGCGGTTTTCGTCTCCGCGATTCTTGGTCGTGAAGTAGGGAGTGAAGACGCGATTCAGATCTTCCTTGCGAATACCTTCGCCGCGGTCGCTGATCCGCACCCGCACCCAATCGCGGCTCGCTTCGGTTTTTGCCAGGCGAGTCAATTCCACACGGACTTCGGAACCCTCCGCTGAGGCATCGATGGCATTCGAGATGAGATTGGCAACCATCCGCTGGAGCAGCACCTCGTCGATCTCTGCAACGACCTCCCCAGGCGCTTCGATATTGATGTCGACATGCTTTTTGCGACTAGCCTTGGCCAGGTCGGCAGCCTGCATGAGGAGCATATCGAGACGGCCAAGCTGAATATCCGGACGGAGGTTTTCAGAGAAGAAAAGCGCCTCCTTGATATAGGCACGCATGGTTTTGATGTTCCGCAGAGCGACGGGCAGGAGATCTTCGTCGAAGGTATTCGTCCCTTCCTCGCTCGAGAGCTGGAGTAGAGTCCAGACTGGGGTGAGGAGGTTGTTCAGATCGTGAGCCATGCCGCGGCTCATCCTGCCTAGGAGGTCAAGTTCCTGGTTCTGAAGGATCTGTGTCTTCAGCCGAATCTGGTTAACCATGAGGCTCAGATTCTTCACGAGCAACACGAGCAGATTGATGTCTGTTGCCGTGTATGGCTCCCCGCTGATTTTCTGGTCCACAAGGAGCAGGCCAAACGGCTCGTTCTGAGAAGAGAGGGCGAAGCAAAACTGCGCGTCCAATCCCCGGAGCTGCTCTCGCGCCTGGCGAGCGAGGACGCCCTTTGATCCCATGGAGATGGTTTCGCCGAGACTTAGATATGCATCCCGGCCCCACTCGAAGTATTGGAAGATAGGCGATGGGATCCTGAGATCCTCGAGTTCCCGGAGCGCAACGGTCGGCGAAGAGCGAATGATCGAAAACGTGCGGGTGGTCTCATCGCGAAGGATGATTTTGTAGCCCTTTAGACGGAACGTCTCGGTGAGCAGTTCATGCAGGTCATCAAACAGCGTCTGCGTCTCGCTATACCAGTACATGTTCTGGATGAAGCTTCGGACCTGGTCCTGGTACTCGAAACGGTCTCCCAAGATCCGCATCTCCACGGAGTCGCTCCCCGAACCAAAGAGGCGCGGGAAGACAATCGAGGCCACGATGCCGCTGACCATGATGGCCGCGAGCGCACTTAGGAAAGAGAAAGCATTAAACTGACCGGGACCCAGCAGCGTGGCTGTAAGCAGGAGGAGAAGTCCGATCGAAAAGAGGAACAGGAAGCGGATGACCTGCCCCGCGATACGCGTGACGTGAATGCGGACATCGAGCAACTGGTGCTGCAGAACGCTGTACGCAAAGATAATCCCATATATTGCAGCCGCCAGGCTGCCGTATGGGTAAACCGTAATGTTGGTGCCTGGATATTTATCGAATCCGATGAGCGGCAGGATGTCATTCGTGCCCAGGACAATCAGACAAACCTGCGCGGCAATGAGGGCATCGAGTCGCGAGTAATGCGCTCGAGCAAGCCGCTTGCGCCTTTGGAAAAGGACGTAAGCAGAGACGAAAACCATTAGAAAGATTACGTTAAATGCGGGGAAGAGCGGGCCCGGGACGGAGTAGAGGCCGTCACCCAGCAGTCTCACGCGTTCAATAAAGAGGGGTGTGGTATTAGCTACCGCGAGCGCGCTCGGAAATAGATAAGCCCAGAGCACCCACTTCCGTACCGGCAGCTGTGCGATGATTAGCGAGAGATGGAAGAGCAGGAGAGGGATGAAGATCACCCCCATCCAGAGGAATCGCGCCCAGAAGATACCCGTTTCCGGATCATCTCCAGTAAGCAGGAAGTAGCCGCCTAGATTCCAAACCGCGATACTTAGACCGAGGAAGAAGAAGACGCGGTGCGCCGCGTTCCGAAAGCCATGCCACAGAACAAAACACGCCAGGAGCATGTTCCAGACGCAGCCGACCAGCGGGATGATGGCGGCGAATTTCATCCCTTAGTAGCGACGCAGGACGAGGCAGGAATTCTTCCCACCGAAGCCACTGCTTAAGTTCAGTGCGACTCGGACCGGGTACGGCCGTGAGCGCTCGGGGATATAATCGAGGTCGCACCCAGGGCCTGGCTCCCGATGGTTTAGTGTCAGGGGCATCTCGCCATGGTGCAGGGCGAGCGCGCAGACGACTGTCTCCACTGCCCCCGCGCCTGCCATCAGGTGCCCAGTGACAGGCTTGGTGGAGCTGACGCCAATCCGGCGAGCATCAGAGGCAAAGAAGGTGCGAATGCCGTTCGTTTCCGCCAGATCGTTGGCGGGTGTGGCGGTGCCGTGGGCATTGATATAGTCAACTTCCTCCCGCTGAATCCCGGCAACACGCAGTGCCTTTTCCATGGCGCGTATATAGCCAATGCCATCGGGGTGTGGTGCCAGCGGGTGGTACGCTTCGCAGCTTCGGCCATGCGCGAGGACCTCGGCATAGATTTTCGCCCCGCGGCTCAGGGCGTGGGTGAGCTCCTCGAGCACGACGAAAGCCGCGCCTTCCCCGAGAACGAAACCGTCGCGGTTCTTGTCGAAAGGCCGCATCGCTTCCGATGGCGTGCCGGAAAAGCGGGTCATCACTCGATTGAGACAGAAGCCGCCCCAGACTGACTCGATGAGTGGCGCTTCGGAACCGCCCGTCACCA
Organism: Chthoniobacteraceae bacterium; assembly: GCA_036388395.1. GTDB lineage: Bacteria > Verrucomicrobiota > Verrucomicrobiia > Chthoniobacterales > Chthoniobacteraceae > DASVRY01. The sequence continues at coordinate 4,477 of DASVRY010000282.1, read as the reverse complement.
TGACATCGACATCCTCATGGCGGATCATGCTCAAGGCATAACCCATGGCGTCGTTGCCTGAGGCGCTGCTGGAGCTCAGCGTGATCGCGTGGCCCTTTGCTCCAATCTCGTGCGCGATCTCCCCACTCCCGCCGCCCGCTGCGCCATTAATCATCGCAGAAACCGGCACGCCACGGTAACCGCGCTCGAGGAAAGCGACTTTGCTGCGGTAGGCTGCCTCGTTGTTGCTCAGGGAGGTCGCCTCGACCACGCCGACGCGATCCGGATTAAGCTTGGGAAGGTCGATCTTCGCGTCTTCCACCGCCATTTTCGCAGCAGCGATGCCATACTGAAGCGTCAGGTCGAAGCGCCGCGCGGACTTGGCGTCGATGAACTTCGTTACATCGAAGTTTTTCACCTGCGCGGCGACCTTCGAAGGAATGTCCCGCGGATCGAACCGCGTGAGAATGGAAGCTCCGCTGACACCCTGGACGATGGTTTTCCAGAAGGTGTCGAGGTCCTGACCGTTGGCGGCCACGATGCCCATGCCGGTGATGACCACCCGGCGGTCGTGTTCAGCGTGGAAGCGAGAGACGTTCATCTAGCCTGGTGGCCACTGGAGTGCCCTCCCGCCAAGCAGATGGATGTGCAGATGCGGTACTGTTTCGCCGGCATCCGCACCATTGTTGATCACAATCCGAAAACCACTTTCGGCAACCCCGAGCTTTCCCGCGATCTCCGGAACTGCCGCGAGCATGCTGCCGAGCAATTCCGCATCGCCCGGCTGTGCTGCTCCGATCCGTGGAATCACCCGCTTCGGCACGATGAGCACATGCACGGGCGCCTGTGCATTCACATCGCGGAAGGCGAAGAAATCAGCAGTCTCATGCACGATATCCGCAGGGATTTCCCGTGCGGTAATGCGTTCAAAGATGGTCATTGGAGGGAAAAGGTCACCTCGCGACAAGCAGATGCAATGCCCGCCTGCTCGCGCGCGAACGAAACGATTTCCGCCTGCAACGCATCGCAGTCCCGACTCCAGACCTTTTTTGCCCGGAGCAGCTTCACACACGCCTCGAGACCGAGCAGTGAGAAGTGGCCGGGCTGATCCTGTAGAATCTCGTGAATGCGCTCCTTCAGCATTTGGAAAAAAGCCAACTCGTAGCCCGTACCGGCCTTTCGAGCCAACTCTACAAGCGAGATTTCCACGGCTGGGCGGCCTGCGACGAAATGCCGGCCGACCTCTGCGTAGCCGATCACCTGAAGAACAGACTGCACCGCTTTCGTGAGCCGCTCCACTGGCAGCACATTCAGATCCCGCTGATCGCGAAGATAGGTCGTCACGCTTTCTGCGACATGCTCCGCGAGCCACCACTGCTGATAGCCAGCCTTCCGCGCGGCCTGCGCCAGCGCCCGAAGCAGCCACGTTTGCTCGAAGGCGACCGCCTGGCCATTCTCGAGTTGCACGAGTGGCAGATTGTCGCGCAGGGCGATCATCCGAAAGTGTGCTGGTTAAGGGACCCCGAATGCCCACGGCGGTCCGATGAACAGAAGGGAGCGGTCATTTGAAAAGCTCCGGTTGAAGGGCACTGCGCGCCGGCCGGCGGGCGAGCGATTCAATCTCGTGGATGAACTCGCCGATATCCTGAAAGTGCCGGTAAACAGATGCGTAACGCACATAAGCCACTTCGTCCAATTGGTGCAGCTTTTCCATCACTTTTCCCCCAAGTAAATGCGACGGCACCTCGCGCGAGTAATCCTGCTCCAGCTCCTGGCCGATCTCCTCGACAGCCTTCTCCAATGTCGCCCGCGTCACCGCGCGCTTTTCGCAGGCCTTCAGCATGCCATTGAGCAGCTTGTGGCGATCGAAAGGCTCGCTGCGCCCGTCGCGTTTCACGACCCGGAGGTCAGCTCGCTCGATCTCCTCGTATGTGGTGAAGCGGTGGGCGCAGGAGACACATTCGCGGCGTCGACGGATAGCCCGCCCATCTTTCGACAGGCGGGAGTCGATCACCTTGTCTTCTAGACTCCCGCATTTGGAGCAATACATCTTGTGGTAGCCGGGGGGCTGAGGTGCGGAGTAGCACAACACCTTGTGGTGAGTCAAACACCAAAGCCGCAGCGGGGACCACACAATACCTTGTCTGCTTTCCCTTCGCGACATTTCGAAGAGGATGCAACTTGCATCCGGGCACGGGACGTAAATGTTTGCAGGTCACTTTGAGCACGCCCACCGAACCCGATTCTGAATCCGTCTTTTCGATCACTCCCGCTACTCGGGCGGCGCTGATCATCGGCGGAATGATGTTCGCCGGGTTGGCGCTCGGCACCTTCTGGGTCGGGAAAGAGGCGGCGCGGATCAAGCGGGCACGCGAGCAGACCGCATTGGCCAATAGCAGGCTCAATGGTGAAATGGTGTGGATTCCCGCGGGCAAACTTACCATGGGGGCGAATGACGGCGCGCCCGATGAGCAGCCTCTGCATGACGTAAAGATCTCCGGTTTCTGGATCGATCAGACGGAGGTCACGAATCAGCAATTTACGCGGTTCATCGAGGCGACGAGCTACGTAACGCGTGCGGAGAAGCCAGGCTCGGGCGCCAACGGCGAAGAGTCGCCAGCGGGTTCAATGGTCTTCTCACCGACCGGCAGGATCGGATCGAACACGGATCCCGCTGGCTGGTGGCGTTTCACGCCGGGTGCGAACTGGCGTCACCCGGAAGGGCCGGGCTCGACGCTGAGTGGGCGCCAGAGTCATCCGGTGGTGCACGTGGCGTGGGAGGACGCGGTGGCTTATTCGCGCTGGGCCGGAAAGCGCCTGCCGACGGAAGCGGAATGGGAATACGCTGCCCGCGGGGGATTGAACCATCAGCCCTACGTCTGGGGCCGCGAGAAGGTGCCCGATGGCCGCTGGATGGCAAATATCTGGCAAGGCCTTTTCCCCCAGGAGAATCGTGGCGAGGACGGCTTTGCCGGCCTGGCGCCGGTCGGGAGCTTTCCGCCAAATGGCTTTGGCCTGCGTGATGTCGCGGGGAATGCTGCCGAATGGGTCGCCGATATTTATCGAGCGGATTACTACACCCGCGGACGACAGGTGGATCCGCGCGGGCCAGAGCCTTCGGGTGATCCGGCTGGCGCCGAAGCGGCCCAACGGGTTGTGCGCGGCGGCTCTTATCTCTGCAGCGACTCCTATCGCACCGGATACCGTCCAAGTGCGCGTATGAAGCAACACGCGCGGGTCCCAAACGGCGAGATCGGGTTTCGGTGCGCGCGCACGGGAGCGCCGCCGACGTAAGCCGCTGAACGACACGCGGAGCTTTCTCGCGCCTTGATTGCAGCTCGCGCATCGTTTTCTATGTCGCGTGCAGCAGATCACGACTATCTCCTCCCTCCGCTGATGGAACTCCGCATTCTCCTCGCCGACGACCACGAGATGATGCGCCAGGGAGTTCGCTCTGTCATCGAGAAGCAGCCGGGCTGGACAGTCTGCGGAGAGGCTCGCACCGGCCGCGAAGCGGTGACGATGGTTGAGCAGTTGAAGCCGGACATCGTCGTGATGGATATGACCATGCCGGAGCTAAATGGCCTCGAAGCCACGCGGCAGATCAAGCGGCTCTATCCCGAAACCGAGGTGCTGATGTTCACCGGCCATGAAACCGAGGAACTTATCCACGCGGTCTTTGATGCAGGCGCGCGGAGTTACATTCTCAAGACGGAAGCGCGGGAGCTGCTGGTCACGGCGCTGCAATCCCTCGCAGTGCACAAGCCGTTCTTTACCTCGCACGTGGGCGAAGTGATCTTTGCCAAATACCTGCACGCGAAGTCACCCACGGCGGAGCCGAACATCCCTGGTGAGCGGCTCACCCAGCGCGAACGGGAAATCGTGCAGTTACTCGCGGAAGGTAAAAGCAACAAAGAGGTGGCGACGGTTCTTGGGATCAGTGTGAAGACTGCTGAGACTCACCGCGCGTCGATCATGCGCAAGCTCGACCTGCCGACGTTTAGTGATTTGGTGCGCTTTGCGATCCGCAACCATATCATCGAAGCGTAGCTGAACCGGGGCTAAGGCTCAGCCTTGCAGCAGTCTGCGCCTCAGTGCTGGAAAGCATAATGATAAGCTTCGTTTCTCGTTGGGCGGAGATATAGAGGTGGTTATGAAAACAGGAATGCTCACCGCTCTTTTCGCCTTACTTGGGTGCATAGCTTTTGCCGGAGAGCAGCTGGGGTTTGAGCTACGCCTGGTCTCGGAAGAGTCGAGTTCGACAACCAAGGAATACTCGCTCCCCGAGCGCAAAGGTGTCTCGGAAAAGGTGCATGCGGAAGCCGCGGTTTTGCTGGAGAGCTCGGCCGTTCAGTCGGCCAGGGTCAGCCGTGGAGGAGACGGCACCCACAGCATTGAGATCACTTTCACCGAGAGCGGCGCTAAGCAGTTTGCAGAGATCACTTCCCAAAACACCGGCAAGCGAATTGCCATCCTGATTGGCGGCCAGGTCTACAGC
>DASVRY010000281.1:0-5062 GCA_036388395.1 Chthoniobacteraceae bacterium | reverse complement strand
CGATGCGCCTTGCTCGCCGGATCGGCAGCGCTGATTCGGCGCTTTCGGACAACCTGCGAAATTTTCTCACGGGCGGAGCCGTGGTCGCCTCCTGGTGGTGGGTCACGCGCTGGAGCCTCGCTAGTGCCGACGGAGGTAATCTCACCATCGCGTGGTCGGTTCTCGCGCTCCTTACCTTCGCCGCAGGGCTTGGCTTGCGGGAGCGGATCTATCGCCTCGGCGGATTTGCCATCCTGGCGCTGGCGATCGGCCACGTCTTTCTGATCGACGTGTGGAAGTTGGAAACCATTTATCGGGTGCTTAGCTTTCTTGTCCTCGGCGCCGTCCTGCTCTTGCTTAGCTTTGTCTATAACCGTTTCGCCGAGCAGATCCGCCGCTGGCTGTGATGGCTCCGCTCCACTTCTTAACCTATGAATAAACTCTCCCTCGCGCGCACCGCGGTCATCGGTTCCCTCCTCTACTCGCTTGGGTTCATTGGTTATCTGGTGAGCGGCGGCTCGACCAACCCTCTTACTTCCAAGCTCATCACGGTCGCCGTGATGTTCGTCATTCTCGCTCTGCCCACGATTGCCTTTTACGTCATCCATCTCCGAAGCTCACCCACCACGAGTATAGCATCGCGCCCGACGATTCTCTGCGTCGCCGCAGTGTTGTTCCTGCTTATTTGGATCGGCTGGACGCCGCTGATCATCCGGGCGACACACTCCGATCCGCTTGGCATTCTCGGGATCGTCTGGGTACCGGTCTGCCAGATTGGCACCTGGCTGATCGCTGCCATCGCGCTGGGGATCAGCTCCCTGGACTCCTACCGCGATCCGGAGAGGTGACCGCGAGGACGCGAAGAGCGCGAAGGAAGGAAGAGGAAATGTCTCTGATCTAAAGAACTACCCGGCGACTCCGGACATTTTAGCAGCCTTGTTTAATCTCTTCCCTTCGCGCTCTTCGCGTCTTCGCGGTTGATCTCCCGCCCTACTTTCCAGGTGACCCGTAAGCCTGCTCAGCGCTGACTTCTGTCCCGCTGGTGCGCCCGTGTTGGAAGTCGCTTAGGTTCCCGATCGTCGTCTCCGCGATGTTGTGCAGCGCGGTTTCGGTAAAAAACGCCTGATGCGAGGTGATGACGACATTAGGAAAGGTGAGCAGCCGTTGCAGCACATCATCCTGGATAATCGCGCCGGATAGATCCTCGTAAAAGACATCCGCCTCCTGCTCATAAACATCGAGCCCTAGATAACCAACCTTGCCCGATTTCAGCGCGTCGACGACTGCCGCCGCATCGATTAATCCGCCTCGGCTGGTATTGATCAGCATCACGCCGTCCTTCATCCCCTTTAGCGTCTCGCGATTGATCATGTGGTGCGACTCTGGGGTGAGCGGGAGATGCAGACTCACGATATCCCCCTGCGCGAGCAGCGTCGGGAGATCCACATAGTTGCCGCCCAATTGCTCGAACTCCGCTCGCGGATACGGATCGTAACCGAGCAGCTTGCACCCCATCGCGCCGAGCGGTTTCGCGGTGAGCAGACCGATCTTGCCGGTTCCCACGACGCCCACAGTGCGACCGTGCAGATCGAACCCTAGCAAGCCTTCCAGCGCGAAGTTTCCCTCCCGCACCCGATTGTAAGCGCGATGGGTTTTGCGGTTCAGCATGAAGATGAGCGCCAGGGTGAACTCCGCGACGGCATACGGCGAATAGCTCGGCACGCGTCGGACGCTCATCCCGAGCTTCGTCGCCGCCTTTAGATCGACGTGATTGAAACCGGCTGAGCGCAACGCGAGCATGCGCGTGCCGCTCCGATGCAGGATTTCCAATGTGCCCGCATCCGCTTCGTCATTCACAAAGATGCACGCTGCCTCAGCGCCGGCGGCAAATCCGGCGGTGCGACTATTCAACCGCTCTTCGATGAAGATGAGCTCGTGCCCTGCTTCGGCATTCGCAGCATCGAGAAAGCGCCGGTCATAAGGTTTGGTGCTGAAGACGGCGACTTTCATGGCGCTTAGTATAATGAGCAATCGCGCTTCGAGCGAGCGCGGCCGCTGATGAACTTGCGGCTTTCCGCCAGCCATGGTGCCGAGCTAAAACGTATCTTCTACACGATGCAAATTCACATCAGTCCCCGGCACCTGACGCTTACCGCTTCCATTCACCAGCATGTCGCAGGCGTGGTTGCGCAGCTCGAAGAACTTTCCGAAATTATCGCGGTGCATTGCGTGCTCGTGAAGAACGACGCAGCGGATCCGAACGACCGTTTCCGCGCAAAATTCCATCTCGCTCTGCCCGGGCCCGATATCTACGGCGAAGAGTCTGCCGCGGATCTCCACGTGGCGCTCGACATGGTGACGAAGCAGCTCGAGCGGCAGCTTCGCAAGCGGAAGACGCGGCTCACCGACAAAAAGATCAGCACCGCGCAACGCAAGACGCGCCGGGTCAAGACGGGCACGTGAGTGAGCGGCTGCGGCGTTACGAGATCCTGCTCCCGCTCCGTTACAACGACGGCCGGCGTGTGCCGGCCGAACTCCTGAACCAGACGCGGACCGAACTGCGGGATCGTTTCGGCGCGCTTTCCTCGGAGACGCAGATCATCCGCGGGGACGACGCGGAGACGGAATCCGACGGAGACGAACTCGTGCGCGTCTTTATTGATGTGCCCGACTCGCAGGATAACCGCGACTTTTTCAAGGAGACGCAGAAGCGGCTCGCAGAGCGCTTCCAGCAGGTGGAGATTCTCGTGACGACGTTTCCGGTGGAACGGCTGTAGCGGGAGAGGAGCAGAGAACGCCGAACACCCAACATCGAACGCCCAATGCTGAAGGCAGAGGGGCTCATCTTTCTGCGTTCCGTGTTGGACGTTCGAAGTTGGATGTCCGACGTTCTCCGACTCTTTTAACCGCAAATGGCCGAACCTTCTGCAAACGCAATCATCAGCGCGACCGAACTGGTCGTGCGCTACGGCACCCAGACGGTGCTCGACCGGGCGACGATCTCGATCAACGAAGGCGAACGGGTCGGCCTCGTCGGGCGCAATGGCTGCGGCAAGTCCACTTTCCTCCGCATCGTGGCTGGCACGCTCGAGCCGGACGCTGGACACATCACGCAACGGCGGAATGTCGTCACCGGCTATCTCCCACAGGTCTTCGATCTCGATGAAGGCGGCTCGGTGCACGCGAATATCATGGCCGGTGCGCAGCGGATTCTGGAGCTCATCGCCGAGTATGAAGAGACGCCGGGTGATCATCCGCGGAGCTCTGAGCTGCTCGACGCCATCCAGCATCTCGACGGCTGGGGCCTCGAGCATCGCGTGAAGAGCCTCATCACGAACCTCCACGCGCCAGATCCCGAGCGGATCGTCGGCACCCTTTCTGGTGGTGAAAAGCGGCGCGTCGCGCTCTGCCGCGCACTGCTTGGGCGTCCGGATTTTCTCATTCTCGACGAGCCGACGAACCATCTGGACACGACCTCGATCGAGTGGCTCGAGGAGTTTCTCGCGCGCGACCAGAGCGCCTGCCTCTTCGTAACGCACGATCGCTATTTCCTCGATCGGGTCGCCACGCGAATGATCGAGCTGACACGCGGAGATTTCGTCAGCTATCCCGGCAGCTACAATGATTACTTGCTGGCGAAGGCGGAACGAGCTGCGACGGAAGAGCTGCAGGAGCACAAGCGGGAGCGGTTCCTAAAGCGCGAGCTGGAATGGGTGCGCAAAGGACCACGCGCCCGGCGGACAAAGTCCGTCGACCGGATCGACCGCTACTTCGAAATGGCGGCGCAGGAAGGACCGGAACAGGAGCTGGATGTGGAGCTCGTCATCCCACCCGCACCAAAGCTGGCGAATCGCGTGATCGAGCTGCGCGAGGTCGGCATGGAACTCGGCGATCGGCTGCTCTTCGCTGGGGTGAATCTCGACCTCGCGGCGGGAGAACGCATGGGGATCGTCGGCCGCAACGGGCTCGGGAAATCGACGCTCGTAAAGATCATCATGGGCGAGCTCGCGCCGACGTATGGCGAGGTGGAGATCGGCGCGCGGACGGAGATCAATTACGTCGACCAAAACCGGCTCGCGCTGGATGAGAACAAGACAATCTGGGAGGAAGTCGGTGCCGGCCTGGAATACGTGCGCCTCGGCACGGAGAACATAACGCTGCGCGGCTACCTGCGTCGCTTCCTCTTCACGGAAGATCGGATCAACTCCAAGATCTCGCTGCTCAGCGGCGGTGAACGCAGCCGAGTGATCCTTGCGAAGATCCTCAAGCGCGGCGGCAACGTCCTGATCCTCGACGAACCGACCAACGACCTTGACCTCAACACCTTGCGAATGCTCGAGGAAGCGCTCATCCACTTCAAGGGAAGCGTCATCGTGGTCAGCCACGACCGTTATTTCCTCAACCGGGTCTGCACCGCCACCCTCGCTTTTGAGGACGACGGCCAGATCGACTTCCATGTCGGCAATTACGATCGGTACCTGGAAAAACGGGCGGAATTCAAAGCGGCCGAGTCGGCCCGCGTCAAACCGGTGGTTGCGCCGGTGATCGCCCGGCCGGCGTCGGAAAAGCCGAAAAAGCTTAAGTGGAAAGAGGAACGCGAGCTGGAGGTCATGGAGGCGACTATTTTTGCCGCCGAAGACGAAGTGGCGCAGTTGGAACAACGCTTTGCGGCGCCGGACTTTTATGCAGCCCACGGGCACGAGTGGCATAAATTTGAGGCGCAACTTGCCAAGGCCCGGCATACTGTTGCCAATCTGTATGCGCGCTGGCAGGAACTTGAGGCCCTCCGCAGCGCGAGTGTTTAAGGGCCCACCCTGGACTTGTGAGCACCCCCCCCTCCCCCTTCCCGACCCGAATCCCGCTCTCCTCCTTTAGCCAGAGTGCGAGTGCCACTCCGGATTTCGCCCTCCTGAAAATGACTTTCATGGGCCACAAGGGGGAGGGCTGCGTGGAGGAAAACCAGGACCGGCTCCTCCTGCGCAAACTCGCGGGCCACGACGCCGAGCTCATTCTCATGGGCGTGGCCGACGGGGTGAGCCGCTGTCCACGCGGCGGCGCGGTGGCCAGTTACCTGATGGAAAAG
>DASVRY010000280.1:0-9670 GCA_036388395.1 Chthoniobacteraceae bacterium | reverse complement strand
CCTCGAGCCGGCAGTCAAAGCGCTCATGGCCTGCAAAGGTTTTCAGATCGTCGCGGCGCTGATCCTGGTCAGCGGACTCGGCGAGATCCACCGCTTCGCGCACCCGCACCAGGTCATGGCTTACCTCGGCCTGGTGCCTACGGAGAACACTTCGAGCGACAAGCGTCGGCAAGGCGGCATCACCAAATGCGGCAACGCGCACGCACGCTGGTTGTTGATTGAAAGTGCGCAGCACTACATTACTCCGCCAAAAGTCTCCCAGGAGTTAAGCAAACGCCAGGAGGACCAGTCACGCGAGGTGCGCGCCATCAGCTGGCGGGCGCAGCACCGCTTGCACAGCCGCTTCACCCGGCTGGCCGCGCGTCGGCTGCAACGCAACAAAGCGCTGGTCGCGACCGCACGGGAACTCTGCGGTTTTGTCTGGGAACTGTTACGCGCGCAGCCGTGTTACGAGGCCCAGGCGGAGCCTTGCGGAGAGAGGGCGGCCGCGGCGGCCGGAAAGTAAACGTTTGGGGAAACACGTTTCCCCAAACTCCTTCTCTCGGGGGAACATTCAGGGAGCAACAGGCAACCTCCACTTCAGAAGCTAAAGACAACCCACTAACTACCCTAACTTAAAAGGAGCAGACGTGAGGTGGTGTGATCACGGTAGCTAACCCACGATGGTCGTTTAGCGTTAAGTCTGGCGATCCCAGATGAGCACGCGTGCCTAGACTGTGGACCGAGCTGCGGTGAACTAACAGCATGCCGGATAGGTCCTCGGCGACGAGGATAGCCCGCGAATATCAACATACCAGCCGCCGGGAACTTAACTCACCCCGACTGATCGCGCCGCCTCACCTCCGCTCCTTTGCCACCCCCCCCGCAAGCGCGATGAAAAAGCTCGCCGCAAACTCTTTTTGTCCGTTGACGAATCCACAGCCATATCAACGGTCGAAGCTCAGCGACTGCGGAGGGCTGGCGTGACTGCTGGGTGGCGGGTCTGCGGGAAGCAGCAGGCATGACAGACCGGAGCAGTTCGCTGGAGCGCAAGTTAGGCAACGTTGGTTTCGCGGTCGGTTCAGTCCAGGTCGCGTTGGCTCCTCGGCTGAAGCCCCGCGAGGTAATGCTGAAAGGCGCCCTTGAGAATGCGACAACGAATGCCAATGAATGAGTAACAGGAGCAGTAGAGTCCGACGAGCATCGATCCGAGTCCCCACGCGAGCAGATAGTCGCCTCCAAAATGCTGACTCAGAAGAAAGCCGGCGAATGCACCGCCAAACATACCGACGCACAGGAGCGCACAGAAGATGACGTCAAGGATTCGATGGATGGGCGAGCCTTTGCTGGCGTCAAGAAATGCGATCCAATGCTCACTGTGGAGTCGCTGCGGCACAATATTCATTCTCAACGATTGATCGTTTCACCGGGGATGCGCGTAGTCGCCCCGTGCATGAGCGACAGCGGAGTGCGGCGCGCCAGGTGCCGGTAGGTCTGCGGGTTTGAGCACGTGGCGTGACGCGCGGAGCTGTTCGCTCGATGCAGTAGTTAGGCACTGCAGTCATTTTCCTTGAGGTGATGCGCTCCAATCCCCTGCTGATCCGGGGTAAGGCAAAGGACTGCCTCGTAGGTCCAAAGGGCGGCGCATAACGTCAGCCCCCTGCCGGGCATGAAGCAGCGTAATTGGGGACGCATCATCTTCATCTCCAGTGAGAGCGCACTGCAGATTCCCGAGGAGATGATCCACTACGGCATGACGAAGACCGCGCAGATCCCGTCGCGCGCGGCCTCGCCGAGCTCTGCGCTCGCACCGGCGTGACCGTGAACGCCGTGCTCCCCGGCCCAACACGCTCGGAAGGCGTCGAGGAATTGTGGACAAGATGTCGGGCGGAAAACCGTTCGATGAATTCGAGAAGGAGTTCTTTGAGAAAGTGCGGCCCACCTCGCTGATCAAGCGCTTCGCCGCGGTGGAAGAAGTCGCGCACCTCGTCACCTACGTTGCGAGTCCGCTATCCTCCGCGACCACGCGGACCGCGCTTCGTGTTGAAGGCCGCCTCGTGAAGTCCGCTTTCTGAATTCGGGATGCAACATCTCGACGAAAGCCTCTGGATCAAACGGTTCCCGCTCCCGGTCCTCGGCACCGATCACGGGCGCACGGTGACAGTGATGCGCCTGCGCTCGGGCAAACTTATCGTGCATTCCAGGGCTCCGTTTTTTCCGTCGGAGGTCGCAGAGATTCGTACGCTGGGAGATCCGTCGTGGCCCGTGGAAGCCATGCTGCTCCACGACACCTACGCACGCGAAGGGAGCGATCATTTCCCCGGCATTCCCTTTCTCGGGCCAGACGGTTTTAGCGAAGTCGTGAAGTTTCCCACGCTCCCGCTGCTGCCCGCACCCGCCGAATGGGTGGACGAGATCGATGTGCTCGAGCTGCACGGCGCGCCGCGACTGAAAGAGCACGTCTTCGTTCACAAGCCTTCGCACCTTGATCGTCGCCGATCTCATCTTCAACTTTCCCGCGGACGAGCGCGGCTGGAATCGCTTCTTCCACCGCCACATCGCCGGCTTCAAACGCTATCTTGGGTTGAGCCGTATCTTCCGCCTGTGCATCTCAGACCGTGGTGCGTTCCGAGCTTCGGTGGAGAAAGTTTTGGAGGCCGACTTCAACCGGATTATCGTTGGCCACGGGGACACAATCGAGAAGGGCGGCAAAGCTCTTCTGCGCCGAGCCTTGGCGGACGCCAAGGTGCTGTAGATCAGCGTTCGCAACACGCGGAAGCGCGAGCATCCCTAGCGTACGACCGCAGCTAAAATCGAAGCGCGAAGCACGCACATTCAAAGACGCTCGAAATGTTAATCATGAACCTCGATCAACTAACCGGTCGGCTGGCCGAGCGCTATGGCGTGAGTGAAGAAGCGGTCGAAACTCTGCGCAGCGCCCTCGAACGCGGTGGCGGACGGCTCGCGCAATTCTCTCATCCCGAACTTGGCGGCTACGGCCAGTGGATGCCCCGGCATGACGCAGGTTGGCGACATGTTCAATCGCGACCTCCGCGATCGGGTGGAACGGATCTGCCAGGAACTCTGTGACCTTCACCAAACTCAAAACAAACCTACGCGCGCGGCGCAACTCGAAGGAGCTGCCGCGACAACCAAACTACCCACGATGAAACCGATGGAACCAATGGAGACCATGTCCGGGATGAAACCCATGTCGCCGATGAAGCCGATGGAACCCATGAAAGCGCCAGAGCGCTGGTGGCCGGAAGAGCTTGGCGAGAACCCCAACTCAGCGGGCGGTCAGAACGAAACCCGCTACGCATTCTTCGGCGACAAACGGCGGCTGGCGGTCGATACCGGCGATGGGAAAGCCCAAGTGTATGACACCGGCGATCATCGCATCTCTGGCGTGCAGCAACACCAGAGCGGCGGCGGCAGAAAGGTGACGTTCACGAGCCAGCACGGCGAAGTCGATCTGACGACGCTGAAACCGGCCTGACGAAAAGCTCGCCCGTCGCGAGCGGGCTACAGCATCTGCAAAGGCCGTTTGTTTGTGGGCGGTGGAAAAGCGGTGTCGATTGCTGCGAGATCGTCAGCGGTTAGCTTGATGCTCGCTGCGGCGGCGTTCTCGCGGACGTGATCGAGACCGCTCGCCTTCGGAATCGCGATAACCCCGGCTGCCGGAGCGCCCAGGCGATGGCAATTTGCGGGGTCGTTGCGTCGTGCCGGCGCGCTACTTCGAGCAGCGATTTGTTTTTCAAGAGGCGGCCCGCTTTTCCGACTGGCGAATAAGCGATGACCGGGATTTGGCGCTCCTGACACCAAGGAAGTAGGTCGAATTCAATCCCTCGTGCCTCCGGATTATAAAGCACTTGATTCGTCGCACAGTCATCAGCTTCTCGCCAAGTTCCTCCAGATCGTCGGTGTCGAAATTGGAGACGCCCCAGCGGCGAATCCTCCCGCTCGCTCGCAGGGCCTCGAACGCCTCGACGGTTTCGGCGAGTGGCGTCGGCCCTCGCCCGTGCAGCAAATAGAGATCGATCACGTCGGTGCCGAGTCGCTGCAAACTTCGTTCACATGCCAGTGGCAGCTCGCGGCGTGAGGCGTGGTGCGGGTAAGCTTTTGTCACCAGGAAGACCCGGTCCCGCATCCTTTCGATAGCGCGTCCCACGATCTTCTCCGCCGCGCCTTCGCCGTACATTTCAGCCGTGTCGATCAATGTTCCCCAGCTCCACTCCGCCGCGCAATGCCGCCACTTCCTCTTCCTCACTCCGCTCACCTTCGCCAAACTTCCAGGTTCCTTGTCCGAGCATCGGAACCTTCATTCCGTCAGAGAACTGGATGGTATTCATAACTAGGAGAGCGGTTGGACCGCCGCTAATCGGCTCGCGTCGGAATGCCCGCCAACAAAATTTTGGATCGTCAGTAAGATAAGGTGATCAACGTCGTCCTGCGTTTCACCGCTGGCCTTGAGCTGTGTCTTCGTGACCAGCAACGAATGATCGCCACCTTCCACGACGTGCAGCTCGTTTACGGCACTCATCTCGCGCGCACTCGCGCGAGCACATTCAAAGGACAGAGCGAATCGCGCGTGCCTTGCACAAACAGGATCGGCGTGGACAGCTCGCGCAGCACTTTGTCGCGCAGCTTGCTGCAATCACCTCCGCCGCAGAGCGGATAGCCGAGGCAAACCACTGCGGCCACAGTTTTTTGCAAAGCAAGATGGCAGCCCACACGCCCGCCCATGCTCTTGCCGATCAGCACTACGGGTCCGGCGTGCGATTGCCGCGCCTTCTCAAGCGCGGCGCGATGCGCCTCGATGAGCTTCGGCAGTGGGTCCGGGCGCTTGCGGCCTTCCGCTAGATTAGGGTAGTCGAACGCAACGACGTTCCCGATCGTCGTCAACAGTTCCGCCCAGCGAAGCATCCACGGATGCGACGAGGGAGCGCCTGCGCCATGGGCGAAGAGGAACAAAGGTTGATGTCTCAGAGTCATCCGTCATCACCTTAGCTCTGCCGCAAAGTGGACGGGAATGCCGGTATCCGGGCCGAGACGGCTTGAGCGGCAGACGAGTGCCAAAGTTTCAACGCACACTCCGACGAGCCTTTTCTTCGAGCGCACTAGTAAGCGCCGGAAATGGTTTCCATCCGAGACGCAGGTCAAGAAAGGCCTGCGCATCGTTTGATGGGGCCGCCTCGCTCGGTCGCTCGTCCCCGCTCAGATGGCGCGGAGCCTGGAAGGAGGAGAAAAAGGTGTATCTCCTCGCTGGCCGGCGATCGCGCCAACACTGCGCGATCCTTTGGCTTCGACTGCGATCGTCCGCCGACAGATCACCTGCCTATGAATTATAGAAAGAGCGGCCTCAGTCGATGAGTGCCCGACGAATTGCCGCCGTTGAACGTTCCGGATGGTCCGAGCATGGCAAGTGGCTGGATCATGCCAATGCAATGCAATGTCAGTTAAGACCAGATGATTATTCACCTCATTGACGGGACCTACGAGTTGTTCCGTCACTTCTACGGTCTTCGCCGGTTCAACAAAGGCGTGGACCGTCCATTTGGCGCGGTCGTTGGTGTTCTCCAGACGGTGCTCCAGATGATCGAGACGGGTGACACTTATGTCGGAGTCGCTACCGACCATGTGATCGAGTCATTCCGCAATCAGTTGTGGGCAGACTACAAGACGGACGCGGGAATGGAGCCTGCGTTAGTTGCGCAGTTTCACCCGCTAGAGGAGGCGTTGACCGCCATGGGCATTGTCATATGGCCGATGATCGAACTCGAAGCTGATGACGCGCTCGCTTCGGCTGCGCATCTCGCATCGAAAAACAAGATGGTTGAGAAGGTCGCCATCTGGACGCCTGACAAGGATTTGGCGCAATGCGTGCGGGAAACGCGCGTGGTCCAGATCGATGGCCGGCGCAAAACGATCCGTGATGCTGCCGGAGTGCGCGAAGAGTTTGGCGTCGATCCGCCGCTGATTCCGGACCTGCTCGCACTGGTAGGCGATGCGGCGGATGGCTACCCTGGTGTCCCGGGCATCGGCGCGAAGACGGCCGCCCAGCTCTTGAACCGTCATGGCCCGATCGAAAGCTTCCCGCCGCACGTTCTCGGCGACCGATCCGATCTCGCGTTGCTCTTCAAGAAGCTCGCGACGCTGCGCACCGATGCGCCGCTCTTCAACCACGTTGAGACGCTACATTGGCGCGGCGCGACGGCGGCCTTTGCCGCATGGGCAGAGCGGATGGAGGCGCCGCGGCTGCTCGAACGCTGCGAAAAAGCTTTGGGCTGCTAATCGTTCCACAGGTGCAGCAGATCCAGGCGATCTGCGCAATGGAGCCATCCTGCAGGGCGCAGAACTTCTGGCTGGCAAGGAGACGTGCTCTCGCGCCGCGAATGCCTGCTTCAGCGAATAGCGACGAACGACTCAGTAGCTATGGGCCGTTGAACGGCTACTATGGTCCACTGAGCGGCCAGCAGACTTTCTGCTGAGATCAGCAGGCCGCAACCGCGGGCCCGACTTACCCTACTGTGAAGCTCATGCTGCTTCAGCGGTCGGGCTACCTGCCACCACTTCTTTGCGTCTGCAGGGGTGACGAGTTCACGATAATGCTCAAAGATCATTCGCGGCGAGTTGCCCATCTCCAACGCGACTTCTGCGGCGCTCTTGCAGACCGCCAGCCGTAGCTCGCGTAGCTGTGGGCGGAGGGCATTCTGCGGCCAGGCAAAGTGGCAGGTGGCAGCAACTCTTGTAACCTTGCTGAGAAACCGGGGTGGATGTCCGTGGAAAATGAGACCGGTTGTGGAGGCGAATGGCCGAAGCCAGGAAACGAGATTTTCGGAAATCGGCACGATGCGCCGCTGAGCAGTTTTGGCCTTCTTGGCGGTGACCTCGATATGCCCCTCTTCGAGTTTTACGTCGTGCCATTCCAAGCGCATTAGCTCCGCGTGCCTGAGACCGCGAACGCTCGCATTGCCAGATAAGGAACGAGGGGAGGGGCAGCGTTCGCAAGAAGGGTTGTGATCTGCTCAGGGGTAAAAATGCCGATCGGCGAGGGGGTTCCTTGGCCGCTGCAACCCCTGCAGCTTCCGTCGGTTGATGTTTTGAGAGATAGCCTCGTTGCCGTGCAAAATTGAAGAGGGTGATTACGAGCGCACGGACGGCATTTCGTGCCACTGGTCCGCACCCAAGCCCGCTGTTCCAGCTTTCCAGTTCGCGCGTGGTGAGGTCCGAGATTTCACCATGAAATCGGTCGGAAAGCCTTCCGAGGCGGCTTTGGATATCATGCAGGTAACGGGTGCTGGCGTTGTCTGCCTTCTTCGCTGCAAGGAACTGCCGGTAAACTTCCGTTACCGTCCTTTTGGGCAGTTGGCGGAATGGTGTTTCCCAAAAAACTGAGCTGCCTCCACGATCGACCCCGTCCCTTTTAAGTATTTTGCTGCCTGGGCGAACTGTGTGGCAGCCGACTCCAGGGTCTGTTCGGTTGGCTTGAGAACCGCCAGTGCATGCAGGTAGGCAGTTCGGTCCGCACTGCAACTTTGATCACCTCAGGCCCACTCGGCTTTCGTTTGGCCACAGATCGGAGACTCATCCGACTCTTTTGTCCTGCTTTCAAGCCAATCGCCCGGAAAGCCGCATAGATACAAGTAGCGCTAACGGGATTCGAACCCGTGTCCCCGCCTTGAGAGGGCAGTGTCCTAGGCCTCTAGACGATAGCGCCGTTTTGGAAGAGGGGCGCGACCTTAGTGCGGAGGACTTCCGTCCACAAACGAATTCTTCCGTCTAATGGGTGCGCTCGAAACGGGCGTTTCGTTCCGCGGGATCGAGCGGCTCGGTGGACGCAATCCGGGTCTGCTCGAGCCGGCGAAGCGCGAGCAACTTCCGCTCGTCGATCAGCTTCTTGAGCGAGCCGTCGATCTTGGTCATCCGGGCGAAGAGCAGTTGATAATGGCGCTTCAGCGCCTCGCGTTTTTCCAGATCCGTTTTCGCCTGCAGCGATTTTTTCCACTCTGCCTGCACGCTCTCGTCGCGGAGCGCTTTCGTTCTCGCTTCGCGGAAGCGAATCCGCTGATTCAGCTCCTCCGTGCTCTCGTCAGTTTTCGTCCGCTTGATGGTGGTCGATTTTTGCTCGATCGCGCGGCCGCGGGGCTTTTCCACCGGAGCCACTTCTTGCGGGATTAAAGGAACCTCGGCGGGTTCAGCGGGTTCGGGATTCACCTGCGGCGCCTTGTCCACGGAGAGTCGATCCTGGGCGAAGATCGTGGGCGCGAGAAGGAGCGCGGTGGCAAACAAGCTGGCGGTTAATTTCATGGCGAGCTGCGCAGAGTAGCGGAAAGTTTTCGTTTGAAAAGCGCGCCCTTCTCGCCCACTCGGAGGGCGCCATGGCAATGCTCGCCCATCCTCCGCGTGCGATCGATCTCCGGCTCTCGCCGGTGGAGGTGGCCGCACGCTGCCGTCATCTTCCGGGCTTGGTTTTTTTTGACACGGCGCATCTGGCTGACTCGCAGACTCAAACTTCCATCGTCGCCGCGCGTCCGGAAAGAATCGTCCGCGGCCGCTCGGAGGCTGATTGGACCTTGCTCCGCGAAGCGCTCCGCGAGGCTGCGGTGGAACCGTCCCCGGATGACGGCCTTCCCCATGGTTTCGCGGCAGGCTATGTCGAGTATGACGGCGCGTTTTGGTTTGGGTTTTATCAGGACGCGCTCTTCTTCCGGCATGCAGATCAGCGCTGGTCGGAAATTGGGGAACTCAGCTCAGCGCTCCAGGAACCAGCAGCTTCCAGCGCAACGGGGCGGCTGGACTTTGCACCCGACACGTCGCCCGAGGCGTTTTGCGCGATGATCCGGCAAGCGCAGGAATATATCGCGGCAGGGGACATCTATCAGGTGAATCTCGCGCATCGGTTTCAATCTTCCTGGCGCGGCGACGCCTTCCGTTTCTACGAGAAATTGCGCGACCACTCGCCGGCTCCGTATGCGGCGTATCTCGATTGCGGTGAACGCCAGGTCCTTTCCTCCTCGCCGGAATCCTTTCTGCAAATGTCGGATCGCTCGATCCGGACGCGACCGATCAAGGGCACGCGCCCCAGACGCGCGGATCCCACAGCGGACGAGAAATCCGCGTTCGATCTGCTCACTTCGCCGAAAGAAGTCGCCGAGCTGGTCATGATCACAGACCTCGAGCGCAGCGATCTCGGGCAGATTTGCGAAGTGGGCAGCGTGACGGTTTCTGAGCTGCTCAAGCTCGAGCGCTTCCAGCAAGTCTTCCATCTTGTCTCCACGATTCAGGGTCAGCTTCGGCCGGAAGTAGATCACCTCGCTGCGTTGCGGGCGTGCTTTCCCGGAGGCTCGATCACCGGTGCTCCGAAGAAGCGGGCGCGCGAGATTATCGCGGAGCTGGAACCCAGTGCGCGGGGACTTTATACCGGCGCGCTGGGTTGGTTTGGTTTTAATGGGGAAAGCCAGTTTAGCATCGCGATTCGCACCGTGGTGATGGAAGGAGGAAAGGCTCACTTCCATGTCGGCGCAGGCATTGTGGCTGATTCTTCCCCGTCGCGCGAATGGCAGGAGACGCTGGACAAAGCGGCCGGCATTCTCCTCGCGGCGGAACGACTTGGCGGCTCGCGGTAGGTGAAGTTTGCGCTTCCTTCCACCCGGCTTTCCGCTTGCATGCCACGCCTCCCGGCGAACTC
>DASVRY010000279.1:0-4915 GCA_036388395.1 Chthoniobacteraceae bacterium | reverse complement strand
CCATCGTCTGGGTGCCGCGGAATTCCTTCGTTGCGAGCACCTGCTTCTTCTCATCGAGGAGAGTGACGAGCACACGGAAGCGCCCCTGCCCCGCACCGAAGCCGACCAAATAGCGTAGCGCGCGGCTGCCGCGGTCCGATTCCACGACCCTCCATCGGAGCGTCATCCCGGGACCTTTGACGAAGAGCCGTCCTGTTTCAAATAGTTGCTCCTCGAGC
Organism: Chthoniobacteraceae bacterium; assembly: GCA_036388395.1. GTDB lineage: Bacteria > Verrucomicrobiota > Verrucomicrobiia > Chthoniobacterales > Chthoniobacteraceae > DASVRY01. Next base: position 4,697 of record DASVRY010000279.1, on the reverse strand, counting down.
ACGTTCACGAAAACCTCGCGGACTTCCGGGGTGGCGGATACCGCCGAAGGCTCTTCCACCAAGGTGATAGCCTTCGGGAGTTGACCCTTCTTCAATCCCGGCGTCGCACAACCGGTTGCCAACACCACGCAAGCGACGAGGGAAACCATCTGTGTCACCGCCAACGACAATGCACGCATTCCCCGCTTGCTCGCGGAAAACTACAACGCTGTCCAGCTTCCAATCTGCTGCCTGGCGGCCGGATCTTTGATCGAGGCGGTCCGGAAGCGCGCTGGAGTTCACGCCCGGGATTGGGAAGCACAAAGGCGGGAAGGATCTACCGCGTAGCCTGGTGAGTAGCGGGAAATTGATGACGTGCGGCGTTGCCCACCGGAGGTGTGCAACCACAGGTCGGGAGACCTGTGCTCCCCTTCAGACACGGCGTGGCTAGGTTCTTCCTGGGGAGCACAGACCTCCGGTCTGTCGCAGCGGACCTCCCGGCACGATGCACCGCATGCGCACCAGCCTTCCCCCGCGAAGGAACTCAGCCGCAAATGCGGTGGGGACAGCGGGAGAGATGTAGGAGGACCAGCAGGGCCGCAATTTACTTCGCCAGACGCGGCAGTTACCACAGAGTCGCGCCACTTCATGAAGCCCTACCACAATATCGCGAGGACCACCGCACCGGACGGGGCCGTGCTTACGCTCCACGAACACGACGGCGAATGGCACCTGAAGTGGAACTCGCGGGAGCTGATGAGTACGACTTCCACCACCTCGGAACTCATGCTCGGTCAAATCGCCTGCGAGCACCTCGAGGTGCATCGGGAGCCGCGGGTGCTGATCGGCGGGCTGGGCTTTGGCTACTCGCTGCGCGCCGTGCTCGAGGTCGTCAGCCAAGGCGCTGAGGTGCACGTCTCGGAGCTGCTTCCGGAGATCGTCGCTTGGAACCGGGAATTTCTCATGAAGGTGAACGGCGCGTTGCTCGACGATCGCCGCGTCACCGTCTTCACGGAGGATGTCTTCGATGTGATCCGCCGCGCCGGTGGTGCGCCGAAGACGAAGTATGACGCGATCCTGCTCGATGTGGATAACGGCCCGACCTCGTTCATCCAGCCGAAGAATGCGCGACTCTACGATCGGCGCGGCTTTCAGCTCCTTCAGCGGGCGCTCAAGCCAAATGGACGCATCGCTTTTTGGTCGGCGGTGGAAGAGCCGCAGTTCGTACGTCAGCTCACGCGAGCTGGGTTTTCCGCGCGCGTGGTAGAGGCAAAAGCTCACGAGCGGGCAAAGCGCGCCGCGCATCGGATCTACGTCGCGGAGATCGCGCCGCCAGACGTGTCGTTGGGCAAGGGAGCGCCCGCTCCGAAGCCGCGGAAAGATCCAGGAAGGGACGTGCGCTCGAACAGCCGCCGCTGAGGTGGCACTCGGGGATGGCGCGGCAGGATCTGCCGGGCTTTTACCAGCTGATCGCGCTGGGGAAATGATTCAAGCGAGTGGCGACCACAGACCACCAGCCGTTCCGGCCCCGAGTTTACGGGGCCGGGGCGCAGCTACTGTGCAGCCGGCTTGGCCTTGCTCGCTTCCGCGGCGAGGCGGTCGTTCTTTTGGCGGCGCTTGGTGCGTTTTTTGGCGTTGTCTTTGCCTTTATTGTGTCCCATAGGCGGGCACCAGACACCGGCAGGCGGAGAAATCCAAGCGGATTCCGTGGAGAGCGGGACGCAGCGTGATTGGCGAGAGGTGAAGGGTGGTTGGTGGAATACGCGGCGCGCCTCACAAATCGCAATCGCGCCTGCGTTCACCGGCTTCGCAGAAGCAGGCGAGCCGTGGCTCCGCTGTCGAGCGTCGCGTTTACAACAATGTTGCCGCTGCTGTCGTAACCGTGAGCGGTGCCTACTGAACCAACCGCTGGAGTAAGCGCGACGAAGCTCGTCACCACCCGCTCGGCGCCATCGACGACGATCCGTTGGCCCGTCCGCAGCAGGAGCTGGAGCGTGCCCGTAGCATCGACGGCCCAGAGGCCGGTGTTGTTTTTCAACGAAATGCCCGCGGATGAACCCGCGCGGAGCATGCCCGTGAACGCCGGCCCACTCGCCTGATCACCGGGCCAGACCATTGATGTAAATGCAGCGAAAGATCCGCCTCCCGGAGCGTCCTCACCACTTCGGGCTAGCTCCCGCACGGTTGCGCCATCCGGCGAATACCAGAGGCTGCTCACAAGCACCGCGCTCGGGCTGGTCACCTTTGCGGAGAAAGCCACCTTCTCGTCCGGCCCGACGATCGGATCGCCGAAGCTGGCGAACGGCAACTCCGCCTCCGGCGCCGCCGTGCCTTCCCGGGCGAGCAGGCGGAGCTCGTCGGCGCCAGCGCTGATGACCGCGCGGTTGTTCAAAGCAGTCACCCCGTCGCCCCCAGGCTGGAGACTCGCGATTACCGCGACGCTCGCACTGCCAAAGCCTGGGAAGCTGAAACTCCGGATTAGCGTTTCCTCTTCTTCAATGGAAAGAGCGTCGCCAGTCCCAACCCGGCGGACCCATTGCTCCGGGCCCGTAGCCCCTGACGGGATCGTGTAGATGGCCTGAGTCTTGTCCGTGAAAGTGAGCCGCACTCCAATGGCGGCATCTCCCGCCCGCCAGCGATTCGCCGCGAGTGTCCCATTTGTGCCGATGAGCGAGCTGATGATGCTGATCTTCTTTCCGCCAACCGAATCACCTTTTCGCGTGAGGAGCCGCACGGTGCCGTCGGGTAGCGCAACGCAGAGCCCGTGATTGTTCGCAGCCGTTACGCCGACGCCGCGCAGGAAAGCGGTGAAAAATGACGGCGCATCCGGGGCTCCGGCTCCATCAATGGAGAGGAACTTCTTGATCGCCACGCCCGGCAGATTTGCCAGCTCGTCGCCTTCACGCGCAGCGATCCGGAGCGGTCCGTCGACCAACCCGGCAAGGAGCACGGCATCGTTCGGTGTGGATACGCCGCCCGCACCGATGGCGAGGGTGGCGAGCGCCGCGTCTCCACTTGGTGCACCGAGCTTCAGCAATTTCGCACCGTCTAGACCGGGCGCAGGATCACCGCTCTTGATACGAACGCTCCCATCGGCAGCGAAGATCGCCCACCACTGCTGTGCACCTGATCGGACGCGACCTCCGAACGGTCCAGCCGACGGCAGGCCAAACTTCCCATACACGCTTCCCTCCGGCTCACCCGGCACCGGCGCGCCGGTAACCGCCAGCACTTGAATGGCGGCGTTCGCAGGATCGGAGGCATTCACGGTGAGAGAAGCGACCGTGCTCGTCGCACCATCACCATCCCTTACCTCACCGGTGAAAATTTTTGGCCCCTCGGTGGAGAAGCGCACCGCGATTCGCCGCAAGATCGCCTGCGCTGCCGCAGGAGTCGCAGCGTCGTTGAACGACACCGAAAGCGAGCTGCTGCTTATCACCACAGACCCGACGTTTACGCCGGCAAAGAAAACGCTGCCGTCGCTCGTGCTCACCTGCCCCAGACCAGTCCCCGTGGATAAGATTGAGAACTCGACCTCGCTGGAGCAGTTAATCCGCAGTTCACCGGATTCGATGCCAGCGCTGTCGGGATCGCTGAGCGTCGCTGATGCATCGAGCAGCGCCTGAGTTTCCAAGCTCGCGGTCTGGCTCGCTCGCGACCAGGAGAGTTGCGGGACGAGGTTCGACGCATTTGGAAAGAGCCGCACCTCTCGCTGCACGGTCGCGCCGAGGTCGTCGGTGACCGTGAGCGTGACGCGGTAACTGTAACTCTCCGTCTCGCTCCAAACCGGCGAAAGCGTCGCCACGGTTTCAGGCGCAGTGATCGCAGGTTCCGCATGCTCGTGTTCGTGGTGCACGAGGTAAACATTCCAGCGGGTCGTCGTCGGGTGACCCGGCACTTCCGTGACGCGGCGGGTCAGCCGGTAGTCAGTCGGGCCGGTCAGCGGATACTTCGTGCCCTGAACCGGGCTGAGCAGCTCGACCTGCGGCAAGGCGTGTGCGGCGAAGATCGCCACCGTCGCCTGCGAAGTCGCGCCCGCAGGATCGGTGACCGTGAGCCGCACATCGAATCGCTTCGCCGTGGCCGCGGTGAAGGTGTGCGTTGGATTGGCTGCGGTGCTTTCCGCGCCGTCGCCGAACTCCCATCGGTAGGTCAGCGCCTGCCCATCTGGATCACGCGAGCCCGTGCTGCTAAACTGCACCGTGAGCGGCGAATCACCGATCGCGCGGTCGACCGAGGCCGCAGCCACCGGTGCGCGGTTTCCACCAGGCGCGTAGACGATCTTCCGCACCACCGGGATCGTCATATCGACGTAGTAGAGTCCCCCGTCGGTCGGGTGACTCGCGAGAAAGACCGTGCGCACATCCGACGCGAAGTGGTTCACCTGAGTCGGCCGATGATTCGCGTCGAAGACGATGCTCTTAATCCAGCGCTGCCCGAAATCGGCATGGAAATAGGTGCCGCGGTAGCTCTCCGGGAAATCCGTCGCCTGATAGAAAACGCCTCCCGTGCTGGTGTTCGCGAGATACTGCGGCCCGGCCACCGGTGAGCCGGGCGCGCCCACATTGATTTCCGCCGCGTTATCACCGTTGAAGATCCCGGTGCGTGCCGGTCCGGGGAGATCCACATCGCGCCCGACATCAAGCACCGGCCGTTTGTGCATAAAGCGCGGGGTGCCGGTGGGAATCTGCTGCGTTGGGTCGCGCGGATTCGGCCAC
>DASVRY010000278.1:0-1879 GCA_036388395.1 Chthoniobacteraceae bacterium | reverse complement strand
CGAGAGGTCGCTGACCGGAGTGTGGTCGATAACAAGCTCGGTCAGACGCATCCCGCGCAGAGGAGCGAGGTTGTCGATCGGAGTATTGGAGATATCGAGCACCTCCAATGGCAAGCCCTTGAGCGCTTTCAGATCCCGCACCCGCGTGCCGGAGATATCGAGGCGCTGGAGTTCCATGCCGCGCAATGCCTCAAGATCGGTGAGCCCAGTACGCGCGGCTTTAAGTGACTGAAGCGGCATCCCAACGATGATCGCAAGACCATCTTCACCGAGTCGTGTGACCTCGAGGTCGAAAGTGCCGTCCTGGTTGAGCCGCAGCTCTCCTTCGAGATTAGCCCGCTTGAGCAGCGCAGACCAGGTCTGGTGCTGCAGACGTCTATCATCCGGAAGCCTCTCTGCCATCCGCCGCGCCTCCTGCAGGCGCCCTTGTTCAAACATCAGGCTGTGCAGCGCATACTTGCTCTCCGGCGAGGCCGCGCCGAGCCGCGTCCCGCTGATGCGTCGGCAGAGATCGTAATTGGCGCTCGCGTTGCCGTCTTTTGGGTTAAGGTTTAGCGCCTGCCGGTAGGAGATTCGGGCAGCGCGGACGTCCAGCCGCGACTCCTGGATGTGACCTTTGGTCCGGTGGTAATCCGCAACCTCTGGCGCCAGCGCCAGCGCCGAGGTGATCTTGTCGAGCGCTTCATCAAACCGGCCAGAGTCGACGAACGCCAGTGCTTCATTGTGAAGATCCGGCGCGGTTTTTTTCACGAGGGCGATGGCCGCCTCGGCGTGAGTCGCGCGTTCACGTGCCGAGCGCCAGGCGGCGGAAAGCAGACCAATGGCAAGCAGCATGGCCCCGCTGCTCGCGAGCACAGTATGGATGAGCCGCCGAGGAATAGTCGGGACCGGCGTAGGCTCCGCGGTTTTCTCCGCCTCGAGCTGGGCCACCTTTTTTGCCAGATCGACGCACCGGTCCTCGGCGACCTGCCGGCGGTGCCATGCTTCGCAGAGTGACTCTTCGCGTTTCTTGAGCTCACGCATGAGCGCAGCCGCGTCTTTTGATCCTTCGACGGCATCGCTGAATCTCTTGAAGAGAACCCGATTTGCCAGCGAAAGCAGTCCCGCGTGTTCCGGCGAAGGGCCGCGTTTGACGTGCACGCCGCGGACTTGCTGGGAGGCGAGTTGGTCGCGCTCCCGAGTGGTCTCATCGAGAGTCTCGCGAAGACGGGCGAGTTCCGCTTCAATTCCTTCCTGTTTGGGCAGGAGAAACTCCACTTCTTCAATCGGCTCCGCCTCTGCCGGAGGCAAATGGTCAATCAGGGGTTCATCGGTCTTTTGCGCCTCTTCAACGGGGCTGCGAAGCTGCTCCCTCAGTGCGGCCTCATGCGCGCTGCGCGCGTCATGCTTGCGGTCGAGTTCAGCTTCGATGCCATCCTGATTCGGCAGGAGAAATTCCACTTTCTCCACCGTCTCTGCCTCTGTCGACGGCATCTGCTCGAGCATTGGGTCCGCGGCATTATGCGACTCCTCCACCCGTGTAGAAAGTTCGGTAACGGGTTCCGTCAGCGAAACCTCATGCGCGGGTCGGGCGCCTTGCTCTGGGAAGACCCGCGTCGCCTCCCGCTCGTCGTCGCGAACCTCGAACTTTTCCTCAACCGCATCAGCTGCGCGGGCATCACCCTTCTTCTTTTTCTTCTTCTTTTTCCCCGCTGTGGCGGCGCGCTTCTCCGCTGCGGCGCGGGATTTATGCGCCTGCTCCACCTCGACAGGAGGAGCGCTCTGTGGAGCTGCAACGGGCTGAGGAATCTCCGGGACGATCTTTTCTGAAACGATATTCGGCGGAGGAGGCGAAATCTCAGTCCCGGAAGGCTGTATACGCAGCACCGCGGGACAATCC
>DASVRY010000277.1:0-2815 GCA_036388395.1 Chthoniobacteraceae bacterium | reverse complement strand
CAAATGGCGCCGGCAAATCGACGTTGATCAAGGCGATCATGGGCGTGGTCCCGGCGAGCAGTGGCTGGATCAAAATCTTCGGCGAGCCGTTTAAGAAGAACCTCACCCGAGTCGGCTATGTGCCGCAGCGGGAGTCGGTGGATTGGGATTTTCCGGTGAACGTAATGGATGTCGTGCTGATGGGCCGCTACGGGCATCTCGGGCTGATGCGTCGACCTTCCAAGCGCGACCGCGAGATCGCGCGCGAATGTCTCGAGAAGGTGCATCTGCTTCCGTATGCGGATCGGCAGATCGCGAACCTTTCCGGTGGCCAGCAGCAGCGCGTTTTCCTCGCCCGCGCCCTGGCGCAAGAGAGCGATCTTTACTTGATGGATGAGCCGTTTGCCGGCGTCGATGCGGCCACGGAGGCGGCGATCATCATGCTCCTCCAGGAGCTGAAAGCGCGGGGCAAAACGATCCTCGTGGTGCATCACGATCTGCCGACGGCGCGCAGCTATTTCGACATGCTGCTCCTGATCAATATGCGCGTTGTCGCGTTTGGTCCGACAAGTGAAGTGTTCACCCATGAGCTTCTGCAGAAGACGTACGGCGGGAGATTGACGATTCTGTCGGAAGTGGCGCAGGGCAGGGCGTGATTGGTGAGAGGAATGGTATGAGGCGGACAACATTGCTCGATGACGGGTCTCGTCACACGAGACGGGTAGCTCAACCGGATCTGGGGAGCGCACTCGTCCCGAGTGCTGGTTTTAGCGTCCCGCCAAAACGAACTTTCCTGACCAAGTCCCTGCAGAATGTACGGCCCGAACGCCCAAGCTACGCCGAAAAAAGTTCGCGCCGGCGGGACGCCGTCGCCAGCACTCGGGACGAGTGCGCTCCCCGGATCCTGCACCCGAACCCGCAGCCACGTTCGGTAGCTCGACAACCAATCACCGGTCACCTCTCATTAATCACGCTGCTGTTTCTCCTCTTCGCCGCGCCCGCGGAGGCCGCGCGAATTAGCGACGTCGTGGAGACGAAACTTCCGGAACAGGCAGTGCGGTTTCTCAGCCTCGAGGATGCTTCGCTCCGTTATGCGCTGCTCGGCTCCATCCTACTGGGCGTGAGCTGTGGCCTGCTTGGCAGCTTCATCGTAGTGCGGCGGATGGCGCTTGTCGGGGATGCACTCTCCCATGCGGTGCTGCCGGGGGTGGCGCTAGGCTTTCTGTGGAATAGCACGAAGGATCCCGTGGCGATCTTCATCGGTGCGACGGCGGCGGGCTTGTTTGGGACAATGGTCGTCGGCTGGATCACACGCACGACCCGGCTCAAAGAAGACGCGGCGCTCGGCCTTGTGCTGGCGAGTTTCTTCGCCGTGGGCATTTGCCTTGTGACGATGATCCAGCGGCTTCCCACCGGGAACAAAAGCGGCATCGAAAAGTTCCTCTTCGGCCAGGCTGCGGCGATGAGCGCACAGGATGTGATGCTCATGGCGATCACGACCGGAGTCACCGGCTTGCTGTTGCTGCTCTTCTACAAAGAATTTCTCGTCGCGAGTTTTGATCCCGCATTTGGCCGGACCGTGGGAATGCCGGTGCGGCTCTTTCAAGAGGCGCTCATGGTGCTGCTCGCGTTCTCGGTCGTAATCGCGCTGCAGGCCGTCGGCGTGGTGCTCGTCTCCGCGATGCTGATCACGCCAGCGGCCGCGGCTTATCTGCTCACCGACCGGCTGCACCGCATGTTGCTGCTTGCGGCGCTCTTCGGGCTGATCGCGGGCGCACTCGGCGCCTTCCTTTCGTTCCTTGGAAACAATCTCCCGACGGGCCCCTTCATGGTTCTGGCGGCGAGCACGGTTTTCGCCGGCGCATTCTTTTTTGGTCCGCGTCATGGCGTTCTCCCGCGCATTCTGCGGCATCGTTCGCAGGCACGGCGCATCAGCCGCGAGAATACGCTCAAGTCGATCTTCCGCGTGCTCGAGGATCGCTCGTTCAAAGACGAGCACATCACCATCGAGGAGCTAAGCGGGCTGCGGCGTGAAACGCTGGAGGAGATCCAGCAACAAGTCACAGCGCTGGAGCAGCATCGCTTGGCGACCTTCGACGCACCCCGCGGCGCTGTGCATCTCACTCCGGAGGGCTGGCGTCAGGCGTGTGCCGTGGTTCGCAATCATCGTCTCTGGGAGCTCTACCTCACCAACACGGCGAACTACCCCGCCGACCACGTGCACGACGACGCCGAGCGGCTCGAGCACATGCTGCCCGAGGAGACGGTGCGTCAGCTCGAGCGCGGCTTGGAATTCCCCGATCGAGACCCACATGGCAAAGTAATCCCGTCGCTCCGCGGCACAGGTTGGAAAGTGAAAAGCGATGAGTGACGCACGCCTCATCCCACCCTTCAACGCGCACGACGTGCTCGTCGCGCCCTGGACGGAAAACCTCTACACCTTCGGCTGGATCGCGCTGATGGGCTTCCTCGTCACGCTCGCCTGCGGGCTCATTGGGAACTACCTCATCCTGCGCCGCATGGCACTCGTCGGTGATGCGATCAGCCATAGTGTGCTGCCGGGAATCGCGATCGCCTTTCTCGTCGCGCAAAGCCGCGATCGCCTCGTGATGTTTGCCGGCGCACTCGCCGCCGGAGTAGCCACGACGCTGCTCATCGAGACGATCCATCGGCGCACGCGCGTGAAGCAGGACGCGGCGATCGGTATCGTCTTCTCCACGCTCTTTGCAATCGGCGTGATCCTCATCACGCTCTTTGCCAGCCAGATCGATCTCGATGCCGATTGCGTTCTCTACGGCGAGATCAGCTTCGTCTCCCTCGAGCCGCACGTGCAGAT
>DASVRY010000276.1:0-5670 GCA_036388395.1 Chthoniobacteraceae bacterium | reverse complement strand
GAAGCTCTGAAAGACGAACCCGATCTTCTGGTTACGCATCTCACTTAGGCGGTTCGAGCCCGCGCGGCTAACATCAACGCCATCAATGAGCATGCGTCCAGTCGTCGGCGTATCGAGGCAGCCGAGCAAATGCATGAGCGTGGATTTGCCGCTGCCGCTGGGTCCGATGATCGATGCGTATTCGCCCTGTTCGATTGTGAGATCGATCCCATCGAGCGCCAGGATCTCCTGTTCGCCGACGCGGTACCGCTTGGTAACATTATGCAGTTCGATCAGAGCCACAACGCAAGGCAGGGAAGCGCAGTCCTTCGATTTTGGATGTTCGATGTTGAACGTTCGCCGTTCTCCACCGCCCTAGGATTTCTTCTCCCCCAGTCGATCCGGCTCCACGAGCAGGATCTGCTCGCCGGGTTGCAGGCCATTCAAAATCTGCGCGTAATCGATATTCGTCACGCCGACCTTCACCTCCCGCTTCTCCGTCGCCTCGCCGTTCCGCACATAGACGACGCGAGCATTCCCATCACCTTTGAAGACGGCTGAGATCGGCACACTTACGGCGGCGTCCGCGCGGGCGATCGGAACGGTCATGCTCACCGTCATCCCGGGCCGCAGCCGATCACTCGGGCGATCGATCAGCGCCTGCACCTGGAATCCCTTCACGTTGTTTTTTACGGTGGCCACTGGCGCGATGAATGAAATCGTCGCTTCCATCTCCACCTCGCGGAATGATTCCGCGCGGAGCTTTACCTTTTGATTCAGCTCCAGCTTGGCGACGTCGACCTGATTGATGTGGGTCTCGACGAGCAGCTTCGAAAGATTCGCGACGGTCATCAGCGTCGTGCCGCTGTTCACGCTCGCGGCGGCGATTACCACCTGACCTTCGATTACCGGCACCGTGAGCACCGTTCCATCGGTCGGGGCGAGCACGCGAGTCTTCCGGAGCCGGTCCTCGACGAGCTGGAGACGGCGTTGCGATTTCACCAGCGAGTTCTCGGCAATGGCAAATTCGGAAGAGAGATTATCGAAGACTTCGCGGCTGATGAGCTTCGCGCTGAAGAGATCCTTCGCGCGGTCCAGGTTCTTGCGGATCCTGTCCACCTGGAGCTGGGCTCCTTCGATTTCCGTCACGGCCGACTCCTTCTCCGTCTGCAGATCACGGTCGTCGATTTCCACCAAAAGATCACCCGCCTTCACCAGATCACCCGGCTCCACGTTGAGCGTCTTGAGCTTGCCACCGACCTCTGCCTTGACGTCGAGCTGGGAAGCCGGGGCGACATCGCCGCTCACCTCCACCTTGAAATCGATGTCGCGCTTTTCCGCCCGGGCGAAAAGCTTATCCCGCGGTGCAGCGCTCGCGGTGTTTGAAGCCTGGCTCGGGCTGCGTTGATAATACCACGCACCGCCGCCGGCGAGTGCGGCGAGGAGGAGAATGGCGAAGAGCTTTTTCATGAAAGGGGACAGGCGGGCGGCAACTGAACACTGCTACTCTTACGAGGTTGCGGGGCGCGTGCAATGTTACGCATACGTAGAGTCCGCGGGGGCATTGTTTCTTTGGCTCCCTCGGGAGCTGGGTTCCGCGTGCAAGGGGCATTGAGTTGCGGATGCGCTTCCCGCTACGGTGCCGCTCTTATGCGCGATTCTACCTGGACGATGTGCAATCACCGAGCTGCTGGAGGATCTGGGGCGTTGGTGTCCGCCGGCGTGCTGCCGAAAAACGGGTGAGCGCTTGAGCGACGCGCTGCCAGATCACTACGCCACGCTAGGCCTGGACCGGCGCTGCACGACCGCCGAGATTCGCAAAGCTTACCGGCTGCTGGCGAAGCGGCATCATCCAGACGTGAACCATAACGCTGCGGACGCCGTCGCGCGCACCCAGGAGCTGAATCTGGCTTACGAGACGCTCGTCGACCCAGCCCGCCGCCGCGCTTACGATCAGGATCTCGCCATCTCCACGGGCGAACCGGTTGCCGAACGAGCTGGGAAGCTTCAGCGGAACATCGCCCATGACGTGCGCGTCCGTATTGATGAGCTGATTCGCGGCGCGTATTTGCAGGTGCGAGTCAATGACCCGGGCAATCCAAACGGGGAAGAACTCTACGAGCTGGAGTTGCCACCCGAGACAGCGCCCGGTGCGCGCTTCCGCCTGCCGCGAGGCGAGCCATTCGAGGGCGGCTACGTGCAGGTCCGTGTGCGGCTGCTGCCGAATGCGCGGTTCAAGGCTCGTGGGAGTGATCTCCGCTGCGACCTGCGAATCAATGCACGCCGAGCGGCACAAGGTGGGACAGAGATGGCTCCGGGGGTCTCGGGTGGAATGCTGCGCGTGCCGATCCCGGCCGGTGTGGCGAGAGGCGCCGTCATCAGAGTGCCGGGTGAAGGTCTGCCAAAACCCAGAGGCGGGCGAGGGGACTTGCTCGTGCGCGTGACCTACCGTCCCGAAGTCCAGGTCACCCGGATGGGGCGTCGGTGATCGTTGCCGCGAGTGACACCTTCGCGTTCCCCCTCGCCAGTTAAAGTTCGGTTCAGGCGAGTTCGCACGGATGCATTTTCAAGTGGCGCTTCGCAGCGTGCGGAAGGTGATCGAGAAACGCCGGCTCCTGGCGATGGGGATATGATGTTCCCAATCCGTGCGGCTGGGGCCGCGCAGGATGTAGACGGAGCGCGGCTCGAGCAGCTGGGCCAATGGTCTGCGTCGAGCTCCGGCGGGCTTTTGCACAGGCCATGGTCGAAACTGCATCGTGCATTCGCTCGCGAGCGAAACCCCCACCACAATGTCGAAAGGCGGCGCATCGCGGTGCCAACCGATCCCCGCGCCTGCTGGATATTCCGTGACCAGCGCCTCGGCAAACTCCGTCGCCTCGCGGCCAGCAAGGCGGGCCACGCGCTCGCGGAGAGGTAGCAGAAATTCGGGTATGGCTCGCGCGGGCTTTAGCTTCGCGGTGCCATATTCATAGCCGTGGCCGAAGTGAGCAGCCCGCCGCTTTGCGATGACCCCATGCATCTTGATCTCCGCAAAGTCGATTCTCTCGAAGGATGCAATCAATGCTTGCTCTTCGGCAGCTGAGATGAATTCTGCCTGGTAGACAAATCCCGCAGGCAGCTCCGGCGCAGTCGCAAACAGCTCGATCTGGCTCATACGCTCACTCTGGCCCAACTTAAGGGACGCGGTAAGCTCGAAGCGGTTCAACCAAGTGCGTGTGGCAAAAGCCTTAGCGGAGCATGACAGGAACTCGCGCAGCCGCGAGGGCGACGCGGTTTGGGGTTACGGCGAAAGGTTGTGCTCCATTGCCAAAGCGGGTATCCTTCCGCGATCCATCGAGCGTCGCTGGACGGGCAACTGTTTCACTGTTTTGCGTGAGCAACAGTTTGCTCGCTCCACAAACACGACGATGACTGTCTGTTGAGCGTACTTTGCCCCTGAGCCTCGAACACCCCCACAATGAGCTGCTTCCTCCTTCGCACCTTCCTCCTCTTCACCGCCTTCACAGCGACAATCTCGTCGCTCTTCGCGCAATCGGGGACGATCCAATTCAGTCAGCCGTCCTATACGTGGTCCGAGGCGAACACCATCACCGCACCGAATGGAGGTACGTACCTCAGCCCTGACGTCGTAACCGTCACCCGGACAGGCGGGAGCACGGGTGCAGTGAGCGCAAATTTCTGTTTTTGGGTGGGGGAGACGACGGACAATGCTGTCGAGAATACAAACTACAACAACAACGCGAATACACGGCGCTGGGTCGCGGCGGGGACGCTCACGTGGGCGGACGGAGATGCTTCGCCGAAGACAGTGCCGTTTTTCTACACTGCGTTCCCGGGTACCTCCAATCAAGAGGTCAGGTATAGCCTCAAACCCTCCTCACTGGTGCATGGGAACGTTACCTATTCCGGGCGATTGGTGACCGTGCTCGGGGGCGCAACCCTCGGAACAACCGACACCGCCCGACTCGAAATCACCGATGCCCAGGCGCCGACAGCCGGGGTCATTAATCTTAGCTCGCGACGGTTCTACGGGGAGAATGGCGGCAGCGCTGTGATCTCCGTGCGGCGTGACGGCGGCACGGCAGGCAGCGTTTCAGTCAGCTTTGCCACCAGCAGCACGCTCCCCGCCCTCGTCAACACATCGGCTCAACATAACATCCCCGCCGGGACCGCAGGCACCCATTATACCACGACCAACGGCACGCTGACGTGGGCGCCTGGCGACAGTTCGGTCAAGACGTTCACCATTCCGCTTCCGGCGACAACCTACACAAATGGCACGCTCCACGTGGCCATAAACCTCAGCTCGCCCACGAATAGCGCGGTTCTCGGAACGGTGCGGTCAGCCTTGCTCACAATCCAGAACAAGGCTTCGACTGTCTTCGATATCAACGATGACGTGGATGGATCCACCTTCCGCGTGTCGCTCCCGCCCGGGCCGGGTCCCGTCCGCGGGATCCTTTACTGGTGGCCAGGGACCAATGGCGACGATCGCCACTTCACCACCGATCCAAACTTCCGGAAGATCGCTGACCTCTGGGGCTTCGCCATCGCCAGCCCTAGATTCAACTACTCGCCATCACCGCTCAACGGCGGTTTCTCCTATCCGGTGCTTGGGTTTCTTTTCGACCGACTGACACAGATGGCGAAGACCACAGGACGCATGGAAATCCTGAATGCTCCGTTCGTCCATAGCGGTATGTCGGCGGGATCTCAAAGTTCTGCCTCGACGATCCGGACATGGCCAGAACGCACCATTGCCATCCTCGGCCAGGAAGGGTGGGTGTCCACTTACTCGCCGGATGGTGGGTACGTGGGCTTTGATGCGCTGACGAAGGAAATACCCTCCCTCGCGATAGCGGGCCAAGGGGACAGTACCCAATCGCCAAATTTCGTGTTCAGCGCGCAAAACGAGTATCGGAAAGGTGGCGTGACCCGCAGTGCCCCATTGATCTGCTGGGGCCGAGGTCACACTTTCAGCAACACCGGGGCAGCTTACAATTCGATCGGGCTCTACTGGCTGGATCAAGTGATGGCCGCCGGTCGCTACCCAGCCACCATGGCACCGACGCTTGACGCTGCTCCGGTGCTCGGTTCACTCCCGATCTCGTCCGGCTGGTGGGCGGCGCGCAATTGCACCAACACGAGCCCCTACACGCTCAGCCCGGCATCCAGTTCTTTCTTAAATATTGGTCCCGACGCGACCTTTACGGGTATCAAGGACGTCAACAATGCACTGGTGGATGCGTGGCTCCCTACGGAGTCGGCGGCTCGAGCCTTCCGCGGCTTTGTTTCAACGCCAACCATGAGCTTCAGCTCGCCGGCGCAGTTTGCCAGCGGGTTCACGACGAACGCTGTTTCTCTGATGATCAGTGAGAACAACCTCGGCAGCGGCGTGACGAAGGTCGAATTTTACGACGGCAACACGAAGATTGGCGAGGACACCACCTCTCCCTACGCGTTGTCGTGGACGCCTTCGGAGCCCGGCGCGCGCAGCCTCACTGCAATCGCTTGGAAAGGAACCACGCCCAGCTACACGGCATTCACGTTGTATCTCGCGTTTGAACCGGTCGCACCATCGATCACCTCAGGTCAAAAAGACCGTGGCGTGGTGGATATGCCATTCGCCTATCAGATCGCAGCAGGCGGACCTCCCACCAGCTACGCGCTGGTCAGCGGCAGCTTGCCCCC
>DASVRY010000275.1:0-4668 GCA_036388395.1 Chthoniobacteraceae bacterium | reverse complement strand
CACAATGGAAGAGCACCACGCCGGCGGAGAAGCACGCGAGACGCCCGCCGCCGAGCCACCTCATAGTGACGCCGGCCTTTATAAAGCCAATGCAGTGCAAGGCTGTAACCAAGCTGCCTTCGGAGGCTGGCTGGACGTTTGAGATTAAGTTCGATGGATATCGCTGCCTTGCGATGAAGAATGGCAACGAGATCACGCTCTTTTCGCGCAATGAGAAGACATTCAACGACCGCTTCCCCGACGTTGTGGAAGCGCTCCGCACAATCAAAGGTGACTTTGTTCTCGACGGCGAAATCGTCGCACTCGACGAGCACGGCAAGCCGTCCTTCCAGCTTCTGCAAAATTCACGATCTCGAGCTCTGCAGGTCTATCTATACGCCTTCGACCTGCTCAACTGGAACGGCGAGGCGTTGCACACGCAGCCAATCGAGCGACGGCGCGAGCGGCTGAATGAGCTGCTGTCGAGCCCCGTCGATCCGCTCCGGCTTTCGCCGTTGCTGCAAGCACCCGCAAGCCAGGTATTGGAGGCAGTGCAGACCCTCGGGCTCGAAGGCGTGGTCGGCAAACGTAACGGCTCCGCATACGAGTCGGGCAATCGATCCGGGGCATGGGTAAAGCAGCGCACCAATCGCGAGCAGGAGTTTGTCATTGCAGGCTATGTGCCGGGGACACACGGCTTCGATTCGCTGCTCGTCGGCGTCTACGAATCCAGGCGTTTGCATTTCGTGGCAAAGGTCCGGAACGGCTTCGTCGCCCGCGAGGAGATCTTTCCAGAGCTGAGAAAGCTGGTCACTCCAACTTGTCCATTCGTCAACCTGCCTGAGACGAAAGCGTCGAGGTGGGGTGAGGCCCTCACTGCTGAGAAGATGAAGGAGTGTCTCTGGCTCAAACCTAAGCTGGTCTGCCAGGTGGCGTTTGTCGAATGGACGGAGGGAGGAAAGCTCCGGCATTGCACCTTTGTGGCAATGCGCCATGACAAGAAAGCCGCCACTGTGGTGCGTGAGACGTGAGCTAGGTTGCCTGACTGGGGCTTTCTTACATACCCCAGAATGTCGCCGACTCCTACTTCTACCTAACTCCGCTGCGGAGGGGTCGGTGCGGGAACGATGGCGTTGCCACCAACGCTCGGAACTGATCGCACAAGGTTAGCTGCCACTCCTACCGTTTATCTCCTGAAGGACTCCTGCAGCAATCTCGTGGGAACGGAGGCGGGCGGAGTGATCGAATATCTGTGCGGTGCAGATGATCTCATCCGCGGCTGTGACTTCGAGGAGCGCCCCCAGTTCGCGCCGGACGGTTTCCGGGGAACCGACGGCTGAGCAGCGTGTCATGCTGGCGACATGCGAGGCTTCGAGCTGACTCCAGCGGCCTTCCATGGTCTCGACCGGAGGTGCAAGTTCGGAGCGTGCACCGCGGATCAATCCGAGGAACGCCTGCTGCAGCGAGGTGAAAAGTCGAGCCGCCTCTGCGTCGGTGTCAGCGGCAAAAACGTTCACGCCGATCATCACGTAGGGCGCCGCGAGTTGCGGCGAGGGGCGGAAGTTCCCGCGGTAGATGGCGAGCGCTTCGTGCAGGAAGCCGGGAGCGAAATGAGAGGCAAAGGCGAAAGGTAGGCCTAGATCGGCGGCGAGGCGGGCGCTGAAGTCGCTCGACCCTAGCAGGTAGATCGGCACCTCGAGACCCGCGCCTGGGATGGCTTTGAGCGGTTGCCCCGCCGTGGGGGGCGCGAAGTAGGATTGCAGCTCCAGCAGATCCTGCGGAAACGTGGCGCCGCTACTGCCCAGCCCGCGGCGCAAGGCCCGCTCGGTGAGTGGATCGCCGCCGGGTGCGCGGCCGAGTCCGAGATCAATCCGCCCGGGATACAGCGACTCGAGCGTGCCGAACTGCTCCGCGATGACGAGCGGCGCGTGGTTCGGAAGCATGACGCCTCCGGACCCGACCCGAATCCGCGACGTGCCGCCAGCGACGTGGCCGATCACAACGGACGTGGCGGCGCTGGCAATTCCCGCGATGTTGTGATGCTCCGCGAGCCAATAGCGGTGGTAACCCCAGTTCTCCGCGTGCTGCGCAAGATCGAGCGTGTTACGGAAAGACCGAGCGGCATCGCCTCCCTGGATGATCGGGCTCAGATCGAGAACGGAGTAGAGGATCATGTGAAATTAACGCGTTAGTCGAGCAGAGGGATCGATGGTGCAAAGAAAACTCTGCCTAAGGATGTCCGCAACTCAGCCGTAGATCTAGGAGCACAACGGCCGTTTGCATTCTGCATTGATTCAAGACCATCGATCGGACCCAAAGGCCGATGAATCAATGTTAGCTCGGGCTAAGGTTAACATTGAGCCGCACGGTGCGCCGCATGCCAAGGCCCTAATATCCCCGTAGTCTTGTGCTTCCGGGCATGCTCGTAGGCGCTAGTTGTGAGTGGCCAGCCCTCCGCGATTTCCGCTCAGACCACGAAGACTCCCGGCCATCTAAAGGCATTCAAGACAACTCGTTCCTTCGTGTGATGGACGAGACGCTCATCCCAACCGCGACGCGGGTGGAAGAGTAGCTCCAACTTTCGCAGAGTGCCGGCAAAGCGACACTGATCGAAGTGCTCCGCGCGCGAGACAGGCGCTTCCAACTCCAGCGTCAGTGGCTGGATGCCCTCCGCGATTTTCACCTTGCCCGGATCCGTCACGACGACGCGACCGCGCGAAACGTGCGGCGCTCCGACACAACCATTACCACTACGACGCGCCGTGGAAAGTAAGACCGCGCCTTCATTTGCTGCCCCCATGTTCCTCCTCCTCGCAAAGGCGCTCGTCTCCGGTGGACTCATCGTCACGATCTCGGAATTAGCGAAGCGCAACAATGCGGCCGCGAGCATCGTCCATTCGCTGCCACTCGTCTCGCTCCTTGCCCTCATCTGGCTCTATTCCGAGACGCGAGACACAGCGCTAATCGCACGGCACGCGCAGGGCACATTTTGGTTCGTGCTGCCGACATTACCGCTCTTCCTCGCGCTCCCCTGGCTTTTGCGCCGCGGCTGGGACTTCTGGCCGGCGCTCGGCCTATGCGCACCTGGTCGAAGAAGCCCAAACGCAGAAAGCGCCGTCGCGGCGCTTTGTCGATGTCTTCGCAAAATACTACACGCCGGCAGTGATGGCGCTCGCAGTGCTCGTCTTCCTCGCGCCGCCGCTGCTCCTCGGTGGCGCATGGGGCGTGTGGGTATCGTGCGCTCGTGCTGATGGCCATTGCCTGCCCGTGCGCGCTCGTGATTTCCACTCCCGACTCGATCGTTTCCGGTCTCCCTGCGATTGCCCGCCGCCGCGTCCTGATCGAAGGCGGCGCGCACCTCGAAAGCGTCGGCAAACTGCGCGCTGGCGATCCATAAAACCGGCACGATTACGGGAGGCAACCGCGCGTGTTGCGCGTCGTCACCTTCAACGACAGAACCGAGCCCAAACTAACGAGCATTGCCGCGCCGATCGACACGCACTCCGAACACCCGCTCGCCAAGGCCGTGGTCGGCTACGCGGAAGAAAACGGCGTCACCTCTGTGCGCAGCATCGACTACCAATCGCGTAGCGGCAAAGGCGCTGAAGCACGGATTTATGGTCAGGGATAATTTATCGGCAACCACCGCTTTGCGCACCAACTCGGCGCCTGCAACGACGAGGTGGAAAGTGGGCTTCTTCGAGGCCGAGAAAGATGGCCACACTGCCAAGGCTCGAGAGGAACCCTGATCGGCATCTTTCTTATAATCCTGAAAAAAAAATGTGGAGCCTAGGGGGTTCGAACCCCTACCTCTCCGCGGTCACCGGACTGCGGCTCCGTTGAAGCTCGGAAGTGCTCACGGTGCTCGACGAGCGCTTCGGCGACTCTCCGCCGTCACGAGACCGCGGCTCCGTTGAACCGGATGTCTGGCGCGACTCCGCGTCACCGACATCACACACGCGAATGGCGAGACTACAGTGCACGAAATCGTCTTCACGGAAGCGAGTGACCAGCCTTCATTCGCTGGCCCAGCCTTTCCGCCTGGTCCCGAGCCACTGCCCACCCGATGAGCCGGAGGCCGTCAAGGAGGAACGCGAACGCGTAGTGTCCTTGACGGGTGGCGGGCAGGTGAAGCATTGCAGAGAGATTTGCGGCGCCGAACCGCTCGCTATCCACGTTAATCGTCGTGAACGGACATAGATTAGACTTCCCAAGCGCTCAAATCCTAAAGCCGAAAATCCGTACACAACCTCCGTCTCCCGTAATCCAGAAAACATGCTATTGGTCCAGCTCGCAGGTGAGGAAAAGTAAGAGCAGACGGAACCCCGCCATTAGTCCACGCTATGTGGCGCCAAGTTCATTGATGGCGGCTCACTTCCGTAGACGCGGCGATCCGACAGATATAAAGGCCCGCCCCATGAGCGAATCATTTGCCGCCCACCATCCCTGATAACGAAGGTAGCTTAGTGCGTCGCCCACTAGTTTGAGGTTGGGATCTATTCATGATCGCCGCGAGTAGTTCACTTTTGTTGCGCGTCTCCGGCGTCAGCGCCCGGAGTGCTTCCATGCTTGATGCATTGACCACCTTGTGGGTCTTTGACCGCAGCGGCGTGGCTGCCGCTCAGAGCAGGGACGCCATCCAGGCAGCGGACAGCGGCGCGCGCAGTCTGCTCCGGAGCGGGTGAGTGC
>DASVRY010000274.1:0-2508 GCA_036388395.1 Chthoniobacteraceae bacterium | reverse complement strand
CGTTGGGTGCTGCTTCAGCCTGATGGTCAGCATTGGAATGCGGGGTATGTAGCTGGTGGCGGTGAGTTTCACAATGGCCAGCTTTGACGTTTCTCAACGTTCAGGGCTGGACCTGACGTTCAATGCCTGCCGCACGAACGGGAGGTCGCTTGCACGAAGTGGAAATGGTCCGCCGCACGGTCGCTAGACAGCCGAACGAGTATGCCGTCGCTCGCAGCGTGTGGTCGCATAGCGGGTGCACTTTTACCCACTGTGATCCCGAGCGAAGTCGAGGCACCCCGTCGCGCCATGGGCAGCGTCGCTACGGAGTTCCGGCGTCACACATGTTCCGGAAAGCGACGGGCTCCTTCGACTGCGCTTCAGTCGCTAAAAGCTCCCTCCGCTCCGCTCAGGATGACTGCGTTTTTTTTGCGTGACCACCGTCGCGAGATCGATCTCCGCCCTTCGATGTTGGATGTTGAAAGTTGGGTGTTCGACGTTCAGCGCCGCAGGCCCCTCCGCAAGGCGCCAGGTACGTGATTGACCCCGCGCCGCTCCAAACTTCCTAAATCCTAAATCTTCTTTCCAACTTCCTAGAACCCCAGCCCCGGCGGCAATCCCATCCCCGAGGTCAGCTTGCCCATTTCGTCTTGCGCCAGCGCCTTGCCTTCTTCGATCGCCTTCTTCACGCCAGTCAGCACGAGGTCCTCGAGCATCTCCACGTCTTCGGGGTCCACGATGTCTTTGCTGATCTTAATCGAGATCACATCACCCGCACCGTTCGCCACCACGGTGATCTTTCCGCCACCGGCCGTCGCGGTGACGGTCTTGTCAGCGAGTTCGGATTGCGCCTGCTGCATCTTTTCCTGCATCTGCTGCGCTTGCTGCATCATTTTCTTGATGTTCATAAAATGGGATTCTGTTGGTTTGAGGTGGTTTGGTTGAAGAGGGTCTATACCGGCTGGATCTCGGCTCGGAAAAGCTCCAGCGCCCGCCGAATCAACGGGTCGTTCTTGAAATCGGCCACGTGGTCGACGGGAGGCGCGGCTGGTTTTTCCGGCTCGGGCGGTGTCGGCTGCACGACGAGCCCTTCCTGTAGATTGAACCTCATCGTCACCGGGCGCCCGAGCAGCTCACTGGCGATCTCTTCGAGAAAACCGCGGTGGCTCTTGTGGAGAAAATCCATCGCGAACGCCTGATCGCTCGGGAACGCCACGAGCACGATGTCTCCCTTGATTTCTGTGAGCGCGCCCGATTCCACCCACGCGGAGATAAGCTTTCGGTTCTGTCGGACGCGGCTGATCAGGGCCGGCCAAAATTCCTGGGTTTGCGCGGGCTGCGCCGCCTCCTCGGGCTCCTTTGGCTTTTCAGCAGCAGGAGGTGATGGGGCGGCGGGAGCCAACGGCGGTTGCTCTTCCGCACGCGCGGGAATTTCCGAGATCAGCACTGGCTCGGGTTCAGGTTCTGGCACCGCGACGGGTACTGGGTCCGCAGGAGGCTCCGGAGCGACAGCGGTATCGATTGGCGCAGCAGGAGTCGGCTCGGGCGCAGCGACCGGGGCTGCTTGCGCTCGCGGCGCCGGCTCGGCCTTCGCGGCTGGCGCAGATGGACCGACGGCAACGGTGGGTCTCGCGTCGCGCTTTTCCGGCGCCGCCCGTGTCGGCAGCGGCGCGGCTGGTTTGTTGCGCACCGGCGGCGCTTCGCCATTGCGGAGCGCGGCGAGCGTTTCGAGCACCTCATCGAGCGTCGTCTGGCTGAGCGTCTGAATCGCGCGAATCACCGCGATCTCGAAATGCATCTTCTTGTTTGGCGCCCACTTCATGCGCCCTTCCGCGGCGGCGAATTGCTCGATCAGCTCGAGCAATTTACTCATCTCCACCCGGCTCGCCTGCTCAGTCAGCGCAATCAGCGAATCTTCACAAAGCTCGTCGCGCACCCCTTTCGGATCGGCTTTCGCCACGAGGAGATTGCGCAGGTGCGTGATCAGATCCGACATCAGCCGGCTTAGATCCTTCCCGCCCTCCGCCTGCTCGTGCACCGTTCCGAGCGCCGCCGAGGCATCTCCCGCGAGCAGCTGATCGCACAACCCCGCGACCGTCTCCCGCGCGGTGAACCCGAACACCGAGAGCACATCCGGCTCATCGATCGTCTGCCCGCAAAAAGCCACAAGCTGATCGAGCATCGACTCGGCATCGCGCATTCCGCCTTCGGCACCGCGTGCAATCGTCTCCGCCGCCGGTACGGTGAGGGTGACCTGCTCCTTCTCCGCGATGTGTAGAAGATGGCGCGCGATCAACGCTGTCGGGATGCGCTTTAAATCGAAACGCTGGCACCGGCTGAGGATGGTCGTCGGCACCTTCTGCACGTCGGTCGTGGCGAAGACGAATTTCACGTGCGCGGGCGGCTCCTCGAGCGTCTTGAGCAGCGCGTTGAACGAGGAGTTCGAGAGCATGTGCACCTCGTCCACGATGTAGAGCTTGTACTGCCCATGCGACGGCGCGTACTTCACGTTCTCGATGATCAGCTCGC
>DASVRY010000273.1:0-5861 GCA_036388395.1 Chthoniobacteraceae bacterium | reverse complement strand
AGCCAATGCTTCCGCACCCGTCACACCCGTTCAAATCCACGAGCTGCCATTCTCCTCATGAAGATCCTTTCACTCGCCCTCTCCTGTCTCCTTGCGGGCTCACTCGCTGCGCAGGCAGACGACGTCGCCCTTCTGCACCTGAAGGTGGGGAAAGAGAAGCGCCTCGTGCCGGTGGCAATCGAGCTCCACGAAGGCGACGCCCCGGTGACCACCGAGAACTTCAAGAAGCTCGCACGTGACGGCTTCTACAAAGGGATAGCCGTCCATCGGTCCATTCCGAAAATGCTCGTGCAAATGGGCGACCCGCTCAGCCGCAAAAAGGATCGCAACCGGGTCGGCACCGGCGGCCCCGGCTATACCCTCACCCCGGAGATCCGGCGCAAACACACGAAAGGCGCGGTCGCCGCCGCCCGTCTCGGTGATCAGATCAATCCCGCCCGCATGTCGAATGGCAGCCAGTTCTACATCTGCCTCACCCCCATGCCAAACCTTGACGGGCAATACACCGTCTTTGGCAACGTGATCTACGGACTCGAAGAACTCGATGCGCTCAGCACGCGCCCGGTCGACAGCAACGACAACCCTGTGCAGAGGATTGTCATTCGCTCCGTTAAGATCATGCCGCGCGAGCAACTTCCGCCAGCTCCTGCACCTGCACCAGCCGCGACGAAGCCGCCCACCAAGCGCTGGTGGCATT
The DNA here is from genome assembly GCA_036388395.1 of Chthoniobacteraceae bacterium. Classification (GTDB taxonomy): domain Bacteria; phylum Verrucomicrobiota; class Verrucomicrobiia; order Chthoniobacterales; family Chthoniobacteraceae; genus DASVRY01. Next base: position 5,164 of record DASVRY010000273.1, on the reverse strand, counting down.
TCTTCGGATAAACCGCTTGCTGCTCCGAGGTACCGTGCGTATAACGCACCTCCTCTTTTCAACGGGTAGGTACCGAAGTGGCCAAACGGGGCGGACTGTAAATCCGCTGGCTTACGCCTTCACAGGTTCGAATCCTGTCCTGCCCATTCCCTCTGTAGGGCTGTGTTGATCAGGGCTCCGAGCCCATGCGACGTGTTTTTCCATTCATTGCCGTGGTGCCTCGAAGTGACGCAAAATAGCGGGTTTAACTGGCACTGATTGGCACTCAGTGGCACTCGCCGTTAAGCATCTCCTAAGTCACACAGAAGACGGCTTGTGCTTTCAGAGGGCTGAATCTCCTTCCTCCCCTCTGTAGCGCCCTCGGTCGTTGTGACTTCCTTTGTCTCAATCCGGTGAGTTCTGGCTGTTTAACTCACAACAAAACTACACGTAGAAGTCACACACGGATCATCGACCCAACGCTCGGCCTGCAGAGGCGACAGCCTCAGGTCAATCGGCCCTTCAGGCGGGACGGCGAAAGTGTGGATCAATGCAATGTTCGCTCAGTCCGTGGCTACGTAACGAATCTCAGTGAGCCGGCTTCACCTTACCGTCAGTGCTGGAGGCGCGCTCGGTCCTCCTCCTCTTTTTTGTTCTCAATCCGCCGGCACCAGCGAACATCCAGCAATGAGCAAGAATGCTGTTGGCGATGGAGGTTTGGACGCTGGTAGTCGGATGCACGTTCTCGACTGGGTAGAATCACCGACCTTTCTGGGAGATGTGCGCCAACTCATCGCGTCGACGGGAATCACTATCGCGGAGGATGCGCCTTTCCGACCGGCATCACGTGGCGATTCCCGAGAGTCCACGCTTGTTGGAGCGGAGGATCCTTTCCTGAGTGAATCTGAGGTCCGTGAGCTGCGTGACTGGTGGCTCGTTCATCGCCGTGGGGCTAAGCTACCGACGTGGGATCTGGCTCTCGCGGGACGCTCCGCAGACAATGAGCGGGCTGTCGTGTTATTTGAGGCAAAAGCACACCGCACAGAGCTGAGCGTTGCAGGTAAAGAGGCGCCCACCCGTAACACCGATGATGGGAAGGAGCGATCAGAGGCGAACCACCAGAGAATCGGCGAGGCCATAGCCGAGGTCTCGGCGGCGCTCGGCATCTCCATTTGTCGCGATAGGAACTACCAGTTCGCCAATCGGGTCGCGTTTGCTTGGAAGATCGCGTCGATGGGAGTGCCTGTCGCTTTGGTCTATCTTGGGTTCATCGGGGACGATCAGATTTCTCCCGGCAATCAATTCTCAGACGAGGCAGCATGGCAGGCAGCGTTCCGTGAGCACGTCGCGGACTGTTTCCCTCCCTCAATGCTCGAAGCAGCGGTGGCGACGAGCCGGGCTCCCTTCTGGCTCCTCCCGCGGAGTCTCCATGTTATTCGGCCCTCTCAGCCTCGCGAAAGGCGTCGCGGGCTCGGCGCCAGCGAACCCCTTCACCTCATCGGCCCTCTTTGCGGCAGGTTGGCCGAGGTGGAAAGAAGGCTTCGTCATGCGCACGACTATTTAGCGGAACGCGGTGCATCTGCTCTGCAGCGGGCTGCAGGTATCAGTGCTCGGGCGGGTTGGGGTTGCTCAGTCAAACGGGAGCGAGTGACCTTACCGGCGGAGGGGAAGCCCAGTGACATCCCGCGGGGTGTCACTTCTCACAGCCTGGCGGAAATCATCAACCAGTGCGCAACAGTCGAACGGCTGCTGGACGTGATTGCGTGGGCACAGACAGAGAGTTCCGGCCTAAGCAGCTTCGACGTCCAGTGCTGCCATCCGACAACGAGCAGCGTCACGGAACGGGAGAACAGCGAACATGATCTCGTGTTGATTGGGCCTGCATCAGAAGCGCGGTTCGAAGTGTCTGACGTGGCGAGCAGCGAGGATGGGAATCAGAAAGAGCGGAAAGACCTGATGCGACTCGGCGTTCTCGGCGCGGACGGAACGCCATCGCTCGAAGCTGAGCCGCGGAAGCTAGGTAGGTGCTTCCTCGTCGTCTCAGATGAATTTGCCGGCGGCATCTGCGAGCGATGGCCAGCGTGGCGGAGGGCCGGCAGCCTGAGCTATTTCGTCATCGATCTGCCCACGGGGTCTACAAAACTGCTTGAAATCCTACGCGGTCCCGCCCAACCGCTCGACCCGGGTTACTCACAAACGGTTTTCATCGCGACGCAACCTGTGAACGGGTGGCCGGAATCATGGGGTATAATCACGGCCTACAACCCGCCCGGAGTGGCACGGAGCCTCGCAGAGAACGAGGCCGCAAACGCCCAGCTCCAATCGACGCTTGCTGAGTGGACTCACTTCCCGGTCACCGGCGCCTCGCCCGACCTGTCTCATCGCGAACCCGGTTACGGTGTCGAAGCTCCGCTCATGAGGTTGCTTGAGCTTGGCCGACGTTTCGATCAGGCGGCGATCTTTTGGGTGAAGCGTGGAGTCGTGTTCCTCTACCCGTGCCAGCCGACATCTCCACCTGTGAGGATTGGCAAGTGGCACGACCGCTTGCGCATCGAGAGCCGCTGCTCGAGCTAGATTGCAAAACGTCGGCAGCCGTGCGCGCTCATAAAACCTTGGGGCAACGCAGCATTGCTTCACTCACCGGTGCCGGTTAAACCGGCTGCGTAATGAAATGGATTGCCCCCTCGGAGAAAGACGCCGCGAACGACGCCCTCGAAAAGCGCCTTTGGGCCGCGGCCAATCAGCTCTGGGCCGGCGCGGGCCTCAAACAATCGGAATACTCGGAACCCGTCCTCGGCCTCATCTTTCTGCGCTTTGCCGAGGATCGCTTTGCCAAGCACCGGACCGAGTTGGAAAAGGCTGCGGGCTCCTCTCGCCGCGGCTCGCGCGTGGACGACCCCGCGGCCTACCACGCCGAGGCGATCCTCTACCTGCCCGCGACCGCGCGGTATGAGCACCTGCTAAATCTTCCCGAAGGCACCGACATCGGCCAGGCCGTCAACGAGGCGATGCGGGCGATCGAGCGCGACAATCTCCACATGGCCGGCGTCCTGCCGAAGAGCTACCAGATCTTTGATTCCCGCCTACTCGCCGAGCTGCTCAAGACGCTCTCGTCCATCCCGAGCGGACTTAGCGGTGACGCCTTCGGGAAAATTTACGAATACTTCCTCGGCACCTTCGCCATGAGCGAGGGGCAAAAAGGCGGCGAGTTCTACACCCCGACCAGCATCGTGCAGCTCTTAGTCGAAGTGCTCGAACCTTTCCAAGGACGCATCCTCGATCTCGCCTGCGGCTCCGGTGGCATGTTCGTCCAGAGCGCCCGCTTCGTCAGCGCACACCGCAAAAATCCTGCAAACGATCTCCGTATCCACGGCCAGGAGCGCGTCGATGCCACCGTGCGGCTCGCGCGCATGAACCTCGCCGTGCATGGCTTGGAGGGCGAAATCAAACAAGGCAACGCCTACTACGAAGACCTCCACCATGCCGTCGGGCGCTTCGATCATTTCCTGGCCAATCCGCCCTTCAACGTCAGCGCCGTGGACAAGGAACGCCTCGCCGCCGACGTCGGCCCTGGTCGCCGCTTCCCCTTCGGCCTGCCGCGCACCGACAATGCCAACTACCTCTGGATTCAGCTTTTCTACTCCTCGCTGAACGCCACGGGCCGCGCCGGCTTCGTCATGGCCAACTCTGCCTCCGACGCCCGCGGCTCCGAGCAGGAGATTCGCCGCCAGCTCATCGAGGCCCGCAGCGTCGATGTCATGGTCGCCGTCGGGCCAAACCTCTTCTACACCGTCACCCTGCCCTGCACTCTCTGGTTTTTGAATCGGGGAAAAAAGGCCACTTCCCGCGCCGACACCGTGCTCTTCCTCGACGCCCGGCACATCTACCGGCAGATCGACCGCGCGCACCGCGACTGGACGCCCGGGCAGATCGGCTTCCTCGCCAACGTCGTCCGCCTCTACCGCGGCGAAGCGCCCGACTTCACCCTCGGCGGCGACGTGGCGCGGGCGAAGCTGGAGGAAGTCTTTGGAAAAACGCGGCGCTTCGCCGACGTGCCCGGCCTCTGCAAAGCCGCGACGCTCGCGGAGATCGAGGCGCAAGGTTGGTCGCTCAACCCCGGTCGCTACGTCGGCGTCGCCCCCGGCGAGGACGTGAGCGACGAAGACTTCAAGGCGCAGCTCGAAACGCTGAACGAGGAACTCGAAACGCTCAACGTTCAGGCCCGCGAACTGGAAGAAACCATTGCGGGAAATGTGACGGAACTGTTGGAGGTTTGAGCGCCGTGATTGGCTTCGACACGATGACGGTTGAGGAGGCGACGGAGGCCATCATCGACTATCGCGGAAAGACGCCGCCGAAAACTGATTCGGGAATACAACTCATCACCGCGAAGGTCATTAAGGGTGGTCGTATCCTTGAAGAGCCGAAGGAGTTCATCGCCGCCGATTTTTACGACGAATGGATGCGCCGCGGCTTGCCGCAACGCTTGGACGTGCTGATTACGACTGAGGCTCCTTTGGGCGAGGTTGCGATCCTCCGCGACGCAGAAAAGATCGCGCTCGCACAGCGCGTCATTCTACTCCGCGCTCATCGAGGCAAGGTCGATCCACGTTTCCTCTTCTACGCGCTCCAGTCGGAGTTTGGCCAAGGCGAGCTACACGCCCGCGCGACGGGAACGACCGTCGCCGGGATTAAGCAGAGCGAACTGCGGCTCGTGCGGCTTCCGGCTTTTTCGCTCCCCGTCCAAAGTCGCATCGCGGACATACTTTCGACCTATGACGAGCTGACAGAGAACTGCCTGCGGCGCATCAAGGTCTTGGAGGAGATGGCCCGCGCCCTTTACCGCGAGTGGTTCGTCCACTTCCGCTTCCCCGGTCACAAAAAGGACCAGCGCGTTGATTCACTGCTCGGCCCGATCCCGAAAGGATGGGAAGTGAAGAAGCTCAGCGATCTTGCCGATGTGAACCGTGCGCAAATCAACGTCCGCACCGCGCCTGCGGAGCTTAGCTACATCGACATTTCGTCGGTGAGTCCCGGTCGAATCGACACGTTCACAACTTACACATTCGCGGACGCTCCTGGTCGGGCACGTCGTGTCGTTCAGCACGGCGATACGCTCTGGTCATGCGTCCGCCCGAACCGACGCTCGCACGTCCTACTCATTCGACCCGACACGAACACAATT
>DASVRY010000272.1:0-3999 GCA_036388395.1 Chthoniobacteraceae bacterium | reverse complement strand
CGCACGCCAGCAAACTCAGCGGCGAGTTCAGTCCGTAGAAAAGCGAGCACATCTAGCATCTTCGCGATGGCATTCTCTCCAAGCTCGGGCCGCGACGCGTGACCCGAACGACCGCACGTTTTCATCGTGAGAAACGCCGATCCTTTGTGCGTATGCACCACATCGAGCGAGGTCGGCTCCCCTACGATGACGAAGTGGAACTGCTCCTCCGCTGCGAGCGCCTTTGAGCCGTGCTGACCGGCTTCTTCACTTACCAACCCCGCAAACCAGATCTCGTGACTAAGCCCCGCCAGCTGATCGCGGGCGTTGTGCAGCGCCCAAAGCATCGAGGCAATCGGACCTTTCGTGTCGCTCGCCCCGCGACCCCAGACCCGGCCGTCGCGCAGCTCTGCGGCGAAGGGATCGATCTTCATCCCAGCGACGCTCACGGTGTCGGTATGCGGGGCGAAGAGCAGTCGGGGCTTTCCCGCTGTGTCGCTAGGAAAGCGCGCCACTACATTTGGCCGATCGGGGAGCACCGCCCGCAGCTCCACCTCTGCCCCAAGCGCCCGGAGATAGGTGGCCAGCCATTCGGCCATCGCCTTCTCACCGACACCCGAAGTCCCAGGCGTGCCTTCCGGATTCACACTTGGGATCCGGATCAACTCTTGCAGGAGCTCGACGACGCTGCCGGGATTGCTCATGCAGCCTTTTGCATGCTGCGGAACCACTCGACGAACTTGGGAATCCCCTCTGCAATCTTCGTCTCCGGCCTGTAGCCGAGCAACTCCCGGGCTTTCGTGATATCCGCGTAGGTCAGCGGCACATCGCCAGGCTGCTCCGGCATTCTCCGGATGTCTGCCTTGCGCCCAAGCGCCGCCTCGATCGTGGTGATCAGCTCGTGGAGCGTGGTCGTCTGGCTCTCACCGAGATTGAAGACATCGCAGAGCTGCCCCTCGTAGGTGAGGCAGGCGGTCATCCCCTGCACGATGTCGTCGATGTAAGTGTAGTCGCGGCGCGTCGAGCCATCGCCAAACTGCTGAATTGGCCGCTCTTCCGAGATGCTCCGGGTGAAGCTGTGAATCGCCAAATCCGGTCGCTGGCGCGGCCCATAAACGGTGAAGAACCGCAGATTGATCGTCCGCAGACCGTAGAGATGCGAGTAGTTCGAGCAAAGCTGCTCCGCCGCCAGCTTCGTGGCTGCATAAGGCGAAATCGTCTGGTTCAGACACATGTCCTCGCGAAAAGGCACGGTTTTGAGGACTCCATAAACGGATGAACTCGACGCGCAAACAAAGCGCGGCACCCCGGCCACCCGCGCCGCTTCGAGCAGGTTGAAAGTGCCGCCGATGTTCGTCTCGAGGTAAAGCTTCGGCTGCTGGATCGAAGGCCGCACCCCGGCACGCGCCGCGAGATGCACGATCGTGTCGAATTTGCCATTCTGGACGAGCGCCGTCACCGCATCGCTCTCGCGGATGTCGACCTCGTGCACCTGCACATCCTGTTTTAGGTGGGCAAGGTTCGCGCGCTTGATCGCCGGATCGTAGAAATCATTAAAATCGTCGACCACCGCCACTTGGTGGCCAAGGCGCAGGCACTTTTCGACGAAGTGCGAGCCGATAAACCCGGCTCCGCCAGTGACAAGAATGTGCATTAGCTGACCCTAGCCGGATGGGAAAAAAGCGGGCAAGGGAAAGTTCCCGCAGCCGGCTGGGACTAATGGTGTTGACACCCCTTCCAGCGGGTGAGAAACAAAACTCAATACCCCACCCTTTATGGCTGACGAAATTCCTCCCGCCCCCTCTGAATCCGCCGACGACGTAACGAAAAGCGAGACCATTCGCATTACCCTGCCGCCCAAGAGCGAGCAGCCGGCAATGAAGCGGGAGACGGTGCGAATCAACGTCCCCGGGAAGCCAGTTGCGCCGGCCGGTGTCGCGCCAAAGAAAGAAACGACGAAGCTCACCACTGGCGGAGGCGCAGCCCCAGGTGCTCCAGCGGCGCCCTTTGCTCCACCGCCACCGTCCGCTCCAAAGCCTCCCGGCGCTCCGGGATTGGGTGCCGTGAAGCCTGTCGGCGGTGTGACTCCTCCGCCGAAACCACCTGGCCTCGGCGCGCGTCCTACTGTCCCACTCAAGCCCGCTCCTTCACCTTCCGCCGGAGCCACACCAGCTCCCATGGCTCCCGTGACCCAGCGTGCGGCCTCACCAAAGAAAGAAACCGCCCGCATCACTCTGCCACCAGAAGGCGGCGGGAAGCCTGCTTTGCCGAAGGCAACGGTGAAAATGCAGCAGACGCAGCCGCTCGTGAATCGGCCAGCACCAACGATGAGCACTTCGCCCGCCGTAGCCGCAGCTGCGATCAGCTCAGGTGCGGAAGCAGATCCACTCGTCGCTCCATTGAGTATCGCTGCAGTCGTCCTTTCCCTGGTTGCGCTGATCACCACCTACCTGGCTTATAGCGCCGCTTCCTCAGCTCTTTAGTAATTTATGGCTAGCGAACACGTCATCGACATCACCGACGCGAACTTCAAAGATGAAGTTCTTGGCACACAGCTCCCTGTGTTGCTGGATTTCTGGGCGCCGTGGTGTGGACCGTGCCGTTTGATTGGCCCAGTAATCGAAGAAATCGCGAAAGAAAAGGGTGCAGCCGCGAAGATCGGCAAGATCAATGTGGATGAGAATCAGGAGCTTGCGGCGCGTTTCCGTGTCAGCTCGATCCCGATGCTGCTCTTCATGAAAGACGGCCAGGTCCGCGATCAGGTCGTCGGCGCCGGCACGAGCAAAGCGGCCTTGATCGCCAAACTCGACGCGATCACCTGATCAACGCATCCAGTTAAGCTTTGAAACGGCCCGTCTCGTGACGGGCCGTTTCTATTTTGGCGCGAAGTTGATTGGGGGGCGTTACTCCGATTCCCCGCGTTCCTAATTCCCGCCCCGGTGGTTGCTTCAGTCCCGCAAGATCACTCCATTCAGAGTTGCGTTGGACGCGACGCGCTCGAAGCCGGAGATCGCTCCCGTGGGATCCTGTGGCAGCGCGTGGTTCTTGAAGATTTCACGCGTTCTCGCCAGGACCTCCTCGCGTGTCATTGGCCGCTCCTGGGGCAGGGCCACGAAGATCTTCACGTTCCGATCAGGCACATCGAGGATGTAGAGATCCTCAAAGACGTGCCGGTAAGTGCGGAGCATATCATCAAACAGCGCGTTCCTCGTGCGGGTCCAGACGTTAGCTACCACAATTCCTCCCATTGCCAGTCGACTGCGCACGACCTCGAGGAACTCGCAAGTTAGCAAGTGCGGTGGAATGGATTCGTTGCTGAAGCTATCCAGCACGATCACGTCGTAATCGCCAGCGGCCCGTTCGATGAAATCACGGCCATCCTCCACGTGAACACGCATCCGCGCATCTTCATGGAAGCCGCAGTAGTTCTTCGCCACATCGACCACCACGGGATCGATCTCCACCACGTCGATGGTGAGCTGGGAAAATTGACTGTAAAAAAAGAGCGGAAGCGTGCCTCCGCCGAGCCCAATGACGAGCAGGCGTTCGATCTTGCCGGCATACGCGAGGCAGGAGGGGATCACGCGGGTATAGGCCAGTTCTAGGTGCGCCGGGCAGCCGATTTTCACCATACTCTGCAACACGTGATCATCTCCGAAGTGCAGCGTGCGCATGCCAGTGCCATCATCGGTCACCACGATCTCGTTAAATGGTGAGTTCCGCCTGGCGACGATCTCGTCTCCATCGATCGTGGTTGGTGCAGTGGGTGGGTTTTGCTTTCGCACGTTGAGAGCCGGCCATGTAGCTCCGATCATGGCTTGAGAACAAGAGTCATCCTGAGCGAAGTGCCGCTTTGGGCGCGAAGTCGAAGGACCCCGTTGATGACTCCGGGTGCGGGTGCATCACTAGACATCTGATGAGCACTAGTGAAAGTCATGCGAGCCCGCATGCGCAAGGCCGCGGCCCGGCAAAGGCAGAATGCGCGCCGCTTTAATGTGAATCGTCTCCTCCAGATTCTGC
>DASVRY010000271.1:0-4422 GCA_036388395.1 Chthoniobacteraceae bacterium | reverse complement strand
CTGCGTCATCGAACGTTGGGGCATCGAAAGCGGCGGCGGCATTGATATGGTTGGCTGCCACAACGGCCTCATCACCGGAAATCGCTTTCGGCACGATGCCGATCCTGCAAACACTGGTGGCACAGGGATTCAAGCCAAGGGCGGAACCAGGAACATCATTATCCGTCAGAACAGCTTCGAGCACGCCGGCGCGCGATCCTTGAACATCGGCGGGAGCACTGGCATGCAGTTCTTTCGGCCGCCGCTCGACCAGTGGCCTAAAGGTGAGCCCCGCTACGAAGCAAGCGACATCACCGTGGAAGGCAATACTTTCATCGGCAGCACCGCCCCCTTCGCCTTTGTTGGAGTAGACCGCGCCGTGGTGCGCGACAACACCATCTATATGCCCGGCAAATGGGCGCTGCGCATTCTGCAGGAAACCAAGGAGCCTGGATTCGTCGCCTGCCGCGGTGGAACAGTGAGGAACAACATCTTCGTCTTCCGCTCCGATCAATGGGGCGAAGGTGGCGTGAACATCGGCCCCGACACGGCTCCAGATACCTTCCGATTCAGCAGCAATCTCTGGTTTTGCATTGATCGGCCGGAAGCCAGTCAGCCGCGGCTCCCTGTAGCGGAAGAGGGCGGCATTTACGGAATCGACCCGCAATTTACCGCGCCCGAAGCAGGCGACTTGCGGCTCCGTTCCGGCAGCCCCGCTGCGGGAAAAGGCGCCGCTGCTTTCCGGCCGGCAGAGTAGCGCCGGGTGAGGCCGGCGACGATTTTCCCGTCCGAAGGGTTGTCTTCGATAGGCCGTTGGAACAGCCTCCCGCGCGTGTCCATTGCCCTCTCCTGTTGTCCATGACAAACCCCACTCGTGCACTCCGTATCTCCGGACTCGTCGAGGGGGCTTCTTTCCTCCTGCTCGTCTTTATTGCGATGCCGCTAAAGTATCTCGCCGGGCTTCCGCAGGCGGTAAAGGTCGTCGGCTTGCTGCATGGCATTCTCTTCGTGATCTTCGGACTTGCGCTCCTGCGCACTTGGGCCGCGGAGCGCTGGCCGTTCAGCCGTGTGGTGCTCGTCTTCATCGCGGCGCTTGTGCCATTCGGGCCTTTCCTGATCGATCGAAGGATGCGCGAGTGGGAGGCGCAGGGAGCAACGACGTGAGTGCGACCGAGCTAAAGACGGTGACAATCCACACCGACGGCGCGTGCCACGGGAACCCCGGTCCGGGCGGCTGGGCAGCCACACTGACCTACGCAGATAAGACGCGCGAGATCAGTGGGGCAGCGGCCGCGACGACCAATAACCGCATGGAGCTGCAGGCGGCGATCGAAGGGCTGACCGCGCTGAAGGAGCCGTGCACGGTGGAATTTTACACCGACTCGCAATATCTGCGACAAGGCATCATGGGCTGGGTGGCGAACTGGAAGCGCAACGGCTGGAAAACGAAGGCGAAACAGCCCGTGAAGAATGTTGATCTCTGGCAGGCGCTGGACGCCGAAGCCGCAAGGCACCGGATCAAGTGGCATTGGCTGAAAGGTCACGCCGGACATGCGGGGAACGAGCGCTGCGATGGGTTGGCCACGGCAGCCATCGAGGAGCTGAAACGGACACACACTCGGGACCAGCTAAGCGCGGCGCTGAAGCAGTTCAAAACTGAGAACACTCCACGACCAGAAGACCAGCTCCTCTAAGGACAAGTAAGCGCGCAGATAACATTGAGCGAAGGCCACCGTTATTCGCAACCTCCCGGCGGCCCACATTCCCAAGGCTGCTGCCCGCCATTTCCAGTTGAGACGCTAGTTCAAGGTCAGGTGACGCTCGGCTATAGTGGCTTACTTCTGCTGTGTGTTGACTTGCGGGGCGAGCGCGAAACACTGCAGCCATGCGACTCCACTTTCTCCCTGCTCTCATCATTGGTTTTGCTGCAACGAGCGTGCTGGTATGCGCCGCGGAATCGGAGACGGCCAAAAGCAAATGGTTCGAACTCACGGAAAATCAGGCCTACGTAGCCGACTTTGCGCTGAAACCGGGTGAGACGAAACCGGTCGAGATTCCCGCCACAGGTACGCAGGCTGTCGGCTTCAAGAGCGACCTCTTTTCACGCCAGGATATCACAAAGGAGCAGCGTAGCGCCCACATCAAGAAGAACATCATCCGGATGGCTGGAAGCGACGGCAAGGGCTGGATCGAGACCTCTTTAGGCGGCACGTACAGCTATGGAAGTAAGGATGGCAAGATCTCCATCACTCTGGAGAACAAGTCCGATCTCGAGGTGAAAGTCGTCGTCTATACATCCCTCTCCAAGAGCGACAAAGCGCCCTGACCAGGAGCTTCTTCCGAGCAGCCGCGACGCCGTGGTTTCTCCGATATAGCTCTTGCATGAAAGCTCTTCTCCTCATTCTGCTTGCTGCTGTTGCTGCGCCCCTCCCGCAATCAGCCCGGGCTGCCGCGGCGCCGGATGATGTGGCGCGTTATCTTGCCGGAATGCCGGTTCGGGGTTCCGCTGTGGAGACACTCAGCCGCGGCGCAGAGTGGGTGGAGCATGCGACCTTCTTCGATGATGCGTGGGCCAAGCTCGACCGTCGGCAGCTCGCGCCGATCCGCGACTGGTCGGCCAATTATCTCGGCAACCCGGGCGACCGCAGCCCTGTTTATTACATGTTTAGTGGGCCCGACTTCCTTTACGCCCACGCATTCTTCCCCAATGCCTCACAATACATCCTCTGCGGCACTGAGCCGATCGGCAACGTGCCTGATCTCTCGGCAATCCCGCCGGAAGCGCTCGCCTTTGCCCTGGCGAATCTGCGCAAGTCGCTCAGCTCCCTGTTGAGCTGGAGCTTCTTCATTACGAAGGACATGAAGGTCGACCTGCGGCAGAATCAGCTCAGCGGGACTTTGCCGGTGCTCATGGTTTTCCTCGCCCGCAGTGGGTGCCGCATCGATGCCGTGGAAAATGTGAGCGCGGGTAAGAACGCGCCCGGCGTACAGATCCGCTTCACTGGGCGGGATGGAAATGCCCAGATACTTACCTATCTCTCGACCGACCTATCCGACGGCCCGGTGAAGAGCAGCGGCTTTCTTCGCTACTGTGCGCAATTCGGGCAAGGTCGCAGTTTGCTGAAAGCCGCGTCGTACCTCATGCACGAGGCGCGGTTCAATAGCGTCCGCGAATTCCTCCTCGCGCAGAGCAAGGTGATCGTCCAGGACGACTCTGGAATTCCGCTGCGCTACTACGATCCGGCCCGCTGGCAACTTCGTTGCTTTGGCGCATACCTCGGCCCGATCGACCTTTTCAAACAGCATTATCAGCCTGGGTTCGCGGAGCTCTATGAGCGGAGCAATCCACCGCCGCTTCCGTTTGGATTTGGCTACCAAGTGCAGCCGACAAGATCCAACGTCGTGCTCGCCACGCCGAGGTGAACGGCACTGGGCTCGGCTGGACGCGGTCATCCTGAGCGAAATCGAAGGACCCCCGTCGCGCCACGAGCGACTTCGCCTCGACCTTTCATCGTTGTTGCTCCCGAATCATCTCCCGCATGTGTCGGGTATCAGTTGGGCCGCGCGCATCCTTTCCGGCGCTGTCTCGCAAGCTTCGGCTCTTCGACTGCGCTCCAGTCGCTGAAGCTCGCTACCTTCTGCTTAAAATGACACCTACTTTGTAAGCATCCCCACGCTCCTAAAGGCTTTCGCCTTTCCATCCAGCGGGCGTCGAGTGCAAGCTCGCGGCATGTCCTCCACCCGAATCGAAAAAGACTCCATGGGCTCGATGGAGGTTCCCGTCGATGCCCTCTACGGCGCCTCCACCCAACGCGCCGTTCTGAATTTCCCCGTCTCCGGCTGCCACTTCGGCCGCGAGTTCATCCGCGCGCTTGGACTCATCAAGTGGGCGGCGGCGGAAGCGAACTACGAACTCGGGAAGCTCGATGAGCAACGATGCACATTCATCGCTCGCGCCGCGCACGACGTGATCGAAGGGCGGCTCGACGAGCATTTCCCGCTCGATATTTACCAGACCGGCTCCGGCACGAGCACGAACATGAACATCAACGAGGTGCTCGCGAATCGCGCCTCCCAGCTCGCGGGCAAGCCGATCGGCTCCCGAGATCCGGTGCACCCGAATGATCACGTGAACATGGGGCAGTCGAGCAACGACGTGATCCCCACTGCCATCCACGTGGCCGTCGGCGAACGCATCCGCAAGTATCTCATGCCCGCGCTCGAGCAACTGCACGGCGCATTCGAGAAGAAGACGCTGGAATTTTGGGACGTAGTCAAAATCGGTCGCACGCATCTCATGGATGCGACTCCGGTTCGGCTCGGCCAGGTCTTCAGCGGGTATGCAAAGCAGATCGAGTATTCACGGCTGCGGGCGGGGAATGCGATTGCCGCCATCGAAGAACTGCCGATCGGCGGCACAGCAATTGGCACAGGGCTGAACTG
>DASVRY010000270.1:0-3230 GCA_036388395.1 Chthoniobacteraceae bacterium | reverse complement strand
CTGGCCGCATCGGGAGCGTCTTGATTGGCGGCTCTGTGACCGCCGGGACCGACCAGAGTTCGAGCGGAAATCTGACCAACAATGCGTCGATTCGCGCGGATGACGACATCGGTGCGATCACGATCAAGGGCGGTCTCATTGGCAACGAAAACACCGGCGGCATTACCTACCCGACGATCTCCGCACGCGGTCAGGAAACGCTGGGGATCGGAGCCACGAGCGATCTGGCAATCCAGAGCGTCACCATCGGCGGCCGGGTGGAATTCGCGAGAGTCCTCGCGGGGTTCGGCACCAATGATCCAACTAATAACGGGAGCAATGGCAATGCTTCGATCGGTGCGGTGAAGGTGGGCGGCGACTGGTCTGCGAGCAGCATCAGCGCCGGCGTGGAAGACGTGGACGCGGACGGCTTCGGAGACAGCGATGATGGGGTGATCAACACGCCTTCCGGAGCGGCCACGGACGCGCTCGTGGCGCGGATCGCCAGCATCACGATCCATGGCATCGTGATCGGCGCGCCGAATCCCTTCTTCCAGACGGCGTTTACCGCGCAGCAGATTGGTTCCTTCAAAGCGGGCGCCTACACCGCGCCGCTCACTGCCGGAACCGACGCGCCGATTTTCGTCACGCCCTACACCGCAAACGTCACCCTCCGCGAACTCCCCTGAGCTTCCGCTCGCTTATTGGGTGCCGCTGCAAAGCTCGCGGCGGACGCTTGGCCTTTGCCGCTGCTCGTTCCCAAGTTGCACTTGGAAACGCTAGCCTCTCCCGAAGCTAAGCTTCCCGAACGGCCGCAACCGGCGGGGCGAACCCCGTCTCCGCAAGCTCCAGACCAGCTGCGTTTCTGCCGAACTCAGGTGAAGCACAGCTTCGAATGTGAGGCGTTCCCAAGTGCAACTTGGGAACGAGCGGCAACGAGGGGGAAAATGAGCCGCAAGTCGAGCTGCTTGCTTACTTGATCCGCAGAATCCCAATGGGACGTCCTGCTATCGGGTGCACTCCGAAGCCAGCCAGACGAAGAGCGTCTGCGCTGGTTCGAACCATCTGGGCTCGGGCGGGGTTAAGCAGCGGCAGGAGATAGAGAGGTTCCGCGGTGAACCATTCCCTCCGAGCGCGCGATTGCTTCCTGGAAGGATCCGCAGGCAACCCCATGACTACCTGCGCATGAGAATACCGGCGCACCGCTGCACTGGAAACGGGGATCAGCGGCTGCAGAAACGTCCGGAGGGCGCCGCCCACGTCGAACTCTGCTTTGAGCTCATGCACGCGCAATTCCTGACCCAGCAAAGCTCCGAGAGCGTTACTCGGCAGATCGTCCGGATGCGCTTCCGTCGGGAAGCTCGAAGTTCGCCGCGCCTCGAAATCGGCTCCGCCTTCCGCCTGCCACTGTTGGAGTAGAGCTTGTTCTCGGGTGAGTTCGCCGGAGCAAACCTGCATCCCCAAGCCAAGGAAGTGAACAAGATCGAGCGGACCGCCGAGTTCGGTGATCAGGTAGCGGTCCGAGACTGGCGTCGAGACGACGGAATGCTGAAGGGCCGCTTCACGAATGCAGTGCAGCCGACTGGAGACCGCCCGCGCTTGCTTCCATTCAGGTCGTTGAGCCGCAAGCCGGAGATTGTGGGAGAGTGCGTCTCCGGCTTCGGCATAGGCCGCGCAGACGCTCAGCGTCACAGCCGCCACCAACCTCACGGTGAAGCGTGTCATCCGCCCAATGGGTCTATGATCTCCGATGCCGGGCCTAATCCGCGAGCACCGGGCCTTGGCCGGAGTCGATCGGAGGAAGGTCTTTGGCTCACTCGATCGTTCGCTCGCTTCCCAAGTCGCAGGTGGGAGCGCAATCCTCTCCCGAAGCTTTGCTTCCCCAAGGGTCGCAACGCACGGCACCCCGTGCGCCCACCCGGAAGCAAAGGCCACGTCTCCGCCGGATGGGCGAAGCACAGCTTCTGACCTGAGGGCGTTTTCCACGTGCAACTTGCGAACGAGCGGGAAAGTCACTCGAAGGTGGGCTTCGCTTCAATTCGGTCCATCTGCTTGCGCATGACCGTCCACGAACCGGACGGTCAGTCTCCCGCCGAATCCCTCAACCGCCACGGTGCTGACTTGCTCCGGTGAAACTCGCTCCACGAAAGTTCCAACCTGAAAGAACCCAGTCGCATACCCATCGAACGATATCAGGTTCGGGTACTCGTAGTAGCGTGCCGTTTTCAACTTCTTCCCCTTGGCGTCCAGAACGGTCAGCTTCAGCTTGCTGCCTGGGATCTGCTTTGCATCTACACGCGACACATGAATGACCAGAATTGGCTCTTTAGGCCATACACCAAATCCTACTGAGGCTCTCCGGTCACCCAGTTGCCGCCATTCGCTAAGTTTCCACTTGGGAGCTGCCCTATGGCCAGCGGGAGCAGGAGGCGGTTCTGCCCGAGCGACGGGCGTTACCATGAAGCCGACTGTAAGATAAAATCCCACGGCTATGATCCACGCAATCGGATTAGACCGTCTATAGTAACGAAGCGGTTCCGGATCCATCGTTATCGCGTTTTTAACCTAGCCTGCACCGAGCGATCCTGCCTTTGGACCTGGACAATCACCAGCGCTTTTCATGCGCGCCCATGTGCCGTGCCCAGGCTTAATCCGCGAGCACCGGGCCTTGGCCGGAGTCGCTCGGAGGAAGGTCTTTGGCTTTGTGGATCATGGATTCGAGATGAAATGATGCGGGCGCGCAAGAGGACGGAACTCTTGCGCCTAAGGTTTGCGTTCGCCCGGAAGCTCTAGCTGCAACCCTGGCTGGTCCCGCACTCCGTGCAGCAGCCGCAGGCGCCGGCGCGGATGACTTTGCTGGAGCCGCAATTCGAACAGGTGATGTCCATATACATGTTGCCGATGGCTTCCTGGACGCGGTCGGCGTGCGTGTGGGTGTGGCCGTTGCTGAGGTGCGGCTGGCCTTCGCTGCCGTTCTTGTGGGTGATCACGTCGATGATGTCAGGCTTCTCCCGGGAAAGATCCGCCACCGGCCGGTTGATCGCGCTGCTGTCGATCGCGCTCAGCTCTTTCATCGGCAGATCGGGCTGACCTTTGCTCGGGCTGGTGGCTTCCTTGTAGCCCTTGATGAACTGGCAGCCGAGCCAGCGGAACACATAATCGGTGATCGAAGTGGCGTTGCGGATGTCTGGGTTTTTGGTGAACCCGGACGGTTCAAACCGCTGGTAGGCGAACTTCTTGGTCAGGCTTTC
>DASVRY010000269.1:0-10607 GCA_036388395.1 Chthoniobacteraceae bacterium | reverse complement strand
CGCTGGTGCTGGCTGGGTTGCAAGCCGAGGGCACCACCGAGGTCAACCGCGTCTATCACATCGACCGAGGTTACGAATCGATCGACGAGAAACTCAACGGGCTCGGCGCGCACATCGAGCGGGTGAAAGCGTGACCTACCCGAGGCTTGTAGCTGATGTTGGGCGCTCCTAGCTGCCCTAAGCTGTCGCTCGCTGTTCGAGGCTGATGGATTGGTTCGCAATACCGGAGAGTCTTGAGGATTCAACGTCCGTTGCTCTTCCGGCGACGGCCGCCTTGCTATTCTCTCTTCCCATCTTTCTTTACCGCAACTCCGGTTACGGCGGTGTCGCACCCACCGGGGCGAACCAATGGAAGCGCGCAGGCGAACGAATGCTCGCCACCATAGCGCTGCTGTTCGCGTTTGCCTCTGCGCCCAGTAAATCCGCTGTGATTGGCGGGATCGCATTCTGGGCGGCCGCTCTGCTGCTCGTCATCGGCTACTCATCCGTAAAGCCCAGAGGGAAGATTTGCATAGTATGTGGATGGACCTCTCTCCTGCTGGCGTTGGTCAGTGGTTTTCTCTTTCCCTCAATCGAATAGGTTCCAGGAGGGGCGGGACAAGTATATGAAGAGCCCTTCAGGCGCCCACACGGCGGCCAATGACTCTCTGCAAAGCAGGAGCGAAGTTAAAAGGCAGACTGACCTCCTTTACTTAGCCGGCAACGTGTTCCGGTAGTAGGTCTCCAGCATGAGCACACAGAGTGAAGTGCGGTAAATCGCGCCGGCACCATCTGGGGCGCGCTGAAGTTCGCCACCCGGTGCCGTTGTTGCGGTCGCTGGCCAGCTTCCGTTGGCGCTTTGGTTCTTCACTAGTTCATCGCGGAAGAGGCGGTTCCATTTCTGCCATGTCCCGCCACCGACTGCCGAGCACGCCTGGGTGTTGTAATACCACGCGTACAAGTCCGCAGAAGCGGCGCTGTAATCCAGGCCTTCCTTGTGGGCCTGCAGGAGATACTTGATCCCTTTCGCGCTCATCCGGTCTGCGGCGCCACCCGGCCATAGGGCACTACACAGCGAACCGACTCCAACGAGACTCGGATTCTCGCCCCGGTCTCCTTTTCGGCGATAGCCAAAGTTGCCGCTATCCGACTGCACACGCTGAAGATTCGTCATGGCGCGGTCGAGAGCGTTGTCCAAACCATCCACGACGAACTTGCTATGGTGCGCTGAAACGAGCGCCTGGATCTGCCATCCGCTCACGGAAGTGTCGCTGTTTGGCTCTTTGGAATAGCCATAGTTCCATCCGCCGTCGGGTGCCTGTCCAGCGATGATGTGTGCGACAGCCCTCCGGAGCAATGGCTCCATGCGGGCGTCTCCCGTAAGCGCAAAATAATCCGCTAAAGCATAGGTCGCGATCGCATGTTCGTAGACGTCGGAATGGCTCCCAGCATCACCCGCCTTCCTCAGGCCAAAGCGACCGTCATTCAACTCGCCGCTTGTGCGGAGCCACTCGACGGCCCTTTGCACGGTCGGTCCAAATTCAACGGAGACTTGTGTTTCGCCGTGACCAAGAAAGGCGAGCAGCGCGAGTCCGGTCATCGCAGATTGATGATTATTGCCCCACGCACCGTCAGGATTCTGGACTGACTTCAACCAATGCAAACCCGCCATCACTGCCGCTTCAGTCTCCTTCGTGGCTCCGCGGGGCTTCATGATTTCACTCCGTCGTTCAGGTCCACGATCTCTCACGACCGAAGAGCGTGGACCGGTTGGCCCGGCAGGTAAATCCCTGCCCGGAATGGCGTCAGGAGGCGCCGTCTTGAGAGAGGAAGGGGCTACTGCCGGCGGCAACTTGAAGCTGGATTCTCCTGTGCGGACGATCGTCGAAAAGTTGGCCGGTGTTGAGGGAGTCGGCGGAACCACACTCGTCTCGGTGGACGGCGCGACCACCCGCTCGATCGGCGCCTGCTCGATCTCCGATTGCATTTCGATCCGCCCCGTAGGTGGCAGATCCGGCGTGTCCAACCTCTGAGAGATGATGAGGCCGCCACCCATGATCAGAATCACCACGTGCAGCAACAGCGAAAAGGTAAGGAAGCGGGACGCGAAAAGCCGCCGCTGAAGCCGAAAGAACCACGAGACCGTCCGGGGGGAGGTGTTCATGGAGACCTCTCTTAAGGGCTGCTCTGCCGGAAGTCAATCAACGACCCGAGAGCCCCCCCTCGATCCGGTCCCGCTCGAAGTGGTCCCGCAAACCCGACGCTTCAGTCGAGGACGAATAGGAGAGCGAGGACGATTCCACCGCTCCTTCCGGATGATCCCTCGCTGTCTAGGCAATGATATCCTTCACCACCTCACCATGCACATCCGTCAGTCTAAAATCTCGACCGGCATAGCGATAGGTTAGCTTCTCATGATCAAAACCAAGGAGATGCAACATCGTCGCGTGTAAATCGTGCACGTGAACCGGCTTCTCAATCGCCTTGAAGCCAAATTCATCCGTGGCCCCGTGGACATAGCCACCCTTCACCCCACCGCCCGCCAGCCAGGTGGTGAAGCCATAATGATTATGATCGCGCCCGTTGATCTTACCTTGGTTGGAGCCGGGCGTAGGCATCTCGACAGTTGGCGTGCGTCCGAATTCCCCGCCCCACACAACTAGCGTCTCTTCGAGCAAGCCGCGTTGCTTGAGATCCTTTAGCAACGCCCCGATCCCTTGGTCGCATTCTCCGGCAAGCCGCCGATGATTAACCTCGATATCGTCGTGGCTATCCCATGGCTGGCCTTCCCCGTGCCAGACCTGGACGACGCGGACGCCGCGCTCGATCAAGCGCCGTGCGATAAGAAGCTGACGCGCCTGAGTGCCGGGGCCATACATCTCCAGGATACTCGCAGGCTCCTTACTCACGTCGAAAGCGTCGGCCGCATCCATTTGCATGCGATACGCCAGCTCGAAAGATTGCACCCGGGCTTCAAGTTGCGCATCCCCTGCCCGGCGCCGCATGTGCTCGGCATTCAGCTCCTGGAGCAAATCCAGCTGCGCTCGCTGTTCCTTGAGCGACACGTGCTTGTTGCGGATGTTCTCGATGAGCTTCTCGACCTCGACATGTTTGGTGTCGATATAGGTTCCCTGAAAGGTGCCGGGGAGAAAGCCAGACTGCCAATTCTGCGATTCCTGGATTGGATAGCCGCCCGGACACATCGAGATGAACCCGGGCATGTTCTGATTCTCGCTGCCGAGCCCGTAGGTAACCCATGAGCCGAAGCTCGGACGCACGGCCCGCGCTTCGCCACAGTTCATGAGCAGGAGCGATGGTTCGTGGTTTGGAACATCCGCGTGCATCGACCGAATGACGCAGATGTCGTCGATATTCTCCGCAGTCTTCGCGAAGAGATCGCTCACCTCGATGCCGCTTTGCCCATAGCGTTTGAAGGCGAAGGGCGACCCGTATGCTGCGCCTGTCTTGCGCTCGGTTTTGAGGTATTCCATCGGCAACTCCTGGCCGTGGTATTTGGTGAGCTGTGGCTTCGGATCGAACGTGTCTACGTGCGACGGGCCGCCATTCATGAAGAGATGAATGACTCGCTTTGCTTTCGGAGCAAAGTGCGGGGCTCTGGGCGCAAGTGGGTTCAACTCCAGTGCGGAGGCTCCCATGGCGCTGGGTGAGAAGATCCCGCTTTCCCCCAGAATGCTCCCAAGCGCAAGCGCGCCGATGCCCATGCCGCACCGTTGCAGGAAATCCCGGCGCGTAAGAAAATGATCGGCGAGACGGGGGGCGTGGTGAGACATCGCAGAGAGAGGCTACTCCTCCTCAACCCGCCGCGCCTTGAAAAACTTAGGCAGGCCAGCAGCGATCCCGCAATGTCTCTGGGGCGACGCCTTTAGTCTTCCACGTATTGACCACGCCAAAGGCGACGCGGCTTCGCCGCCACGACTGGCGGCGCCGGCGCCGGCGCCGGCGCGGCGACTGGCGCGGCGACGGCTTGCGTCGGCAGCCCGCCGGCCGACTCGACGCTCTTTGTCTCGGCGCTGAGGGAATCACAGATTTGCTTCAACGCAACGTTGGTCGCCATCCGGAGCGCAGGATAGTTCACGGCGTCCGTGGTCACGATGCCAAGAAAGCACTGCGCTGTCCGGCGTGCGAGAAACCAATAGCTATCGAACTTCAGCACGCACTCTGTGGACGCCTGCACCTGACCGTCGATCGCCTCGTGGATACTGAGCAGGCGACGGCCGATCTCCGGGTAAATGCTCGCTGGATAGATTGCCGGCATTTCGCTGGAGGCGAGGGCTCCCCGGCCATTCAGCACGAAGCTACCGACGACTCCCGGGATATCTTTCAGTGCAGAGAGAACGTTTTGCATAAGTCAGATCAGGCGAGGCTTTTTGCGAGTTGGGCGAGGTTTGCCTTCGAGCTGGTGATTACGCCGGTGGCTGTGTCGCTCGTGATGACGCAGAGCGCCTTTCGGTCCGGTGCCAGGAAGTTGATCTCCTGCAGATTCTCCGCCCCCAGGCTCGCTCCGATCAATCTCGAGAGCTGAATTATATAAGCAAAGGTGGATTGCAGAGTCTCGGGATCCTCGCCTCGGCTCTGGAGCAAGGAGCCATCCTCAGTGAAGCAGACAGCGCTCACGATCTCGGGGTCTTCTAGAATCTTGGCCATCGTTTCGGTCGGCGTGGGTATCGAGTGCAAGGGAATGACAGTGGCGGGTGTGTCGGCAGAAATGGCGGCGAGTTCATCGGCCTGATGGGCGGCTTCCAGAAGGAGGCTGTGCCAATGGCGCTCGATGGTCTGCTCGAGCGGACGCACTCCCTCCTCGATGGAAAAGGCGCCATTAGGCCAGGCTAGCATCTGGTAAAGCGCCCCCTCTCCCTCCAGCGCGCCCAATTCGGCGTGAACGATCTGTCCTCCAGCGAAAAAGATGCGGCCCGAGGCGCCTCCCCGATCCACGCGAACAGCTCGCGTCGTGAGCGCGAGGCATTCCATTTGGATCAAGTCGGACAAGGTTGCGCCTTGAATGACGCCATCGAAACCTTTGCTGATGTGAACGGCGGATGAATTCATGTGCTGGTGCGGGCACGGAACGTCGTGCAGCACCGGCATAGCCGGCCCGCCTTGCCTGAAATCAGGCAGAGTGATGTCCCTTTAACCCTACAGATGAGCTTAGCAATGCTCATGCCCAGCCCGTTAAACGCCTGTAGAGCGATGTCGTGAGAGCCGGCAAAGCGCCGCACAGGAACAGCTTGCGGCTGCCTTTACTATTTTTGAGGCAAATCGACAATCTACCGCAACCCGCAGATTTGCAAAACCGCGAGCACTGGTGGTGGGAATCTAGCCCGACGTCGGACTGCCCTCCCGATCGAGGAAGAAGCCTAGATCTTCTCCGCGATCTGCACTGCGTTCAGCGCCGCCCCTTTCAGGAGCTGATCTCCGGCAACCCAGAGGGCGAGGCCATTATCCAGAGCGCAGTCGTAACGCAGGCGACCAACTTCGCAGTTGTCCTTCTCAGCGCAGTTGAGCGGGAGCGGATAAAGGTTGCTCATCGGATCGTCGAGGATGTCGAGACCGGGTGCATTGGCAAGAGCCTTGCGGGCTTCATCGAGTGAAACCGGACGCTCGAACTCCGCGCTGATCGCCACGCTGTGAGCCCGGTAAACAGGAACGCGCACGCAGGTCACGGACGCCTTGAAAGTCGGGTGATGCATGATGCGCCGGCCTTCGTTTTGCATCTTCATCTCTTCGCGGGTGTAGCCGCTATCGAGGAATGAATCGACGTGAGGCAGCACGTTAAAGGCGATCTGGTGCGGATACACTTTCTTCTCGATCGGCTCCCCTGCGGACAGCGCTGCGACCTGCGCGCGCAGCTCTTCGATGGCCTGCGCGCCCGTGCCCGAGACCGCTTGGTAGCTGGAGGCAAAGACGCGCTTCACGCGGAAAGCCACGTGCAGCGGCCAGAGCGCCATGAGCGTAATTGCCGTGGTGCAGTTCGGGTTTGCGATGATGCCGCGGTTCTTCTTGATGTCCGCCGCGTTGATCTCAGGCACGACAAGCGGGACGGTGTCGTCCATCCGGAAGGCACTGGAATTATCCACGACTACCGCTCCAGCTTGGACGGCAAAGGGCGCGTATTGCTTTGAGATCCCGCCCCCCGCGCTGAAAAGTGCCACGTCGACACCCTGGAACGAATCTTCCCGCAGCTCCTGCACGGGCACCTCTTCGCCCATATACGGCAGCGTCTTGCCGGCCGAACGCGCGGAGGCGAGCAGCGTCAGTTTCCCCACAGGAAAATTGCGCTTCTCCAGCGTCTTGATCATCTCGACGCCGACGGCTCCAGTGGCTCCAACGATGGCTACATGCAAGTTTCTGCTCATAAAAGGGGCGCGCACTGTATAGCCTTTGCGCGGCAATGCAAATTCGCATCCATGTTCCCTCGCAGACTCTCGATCTCCTCGACGGCGAGACGCTTCTCCGCCGTTACGTGATCTCAACTTCCGGCTACGGGCTCGGCATGGAGCCCGGATCAAACAGGACACCGACAGGCCATTTTCGCATCGCGGAGAAGCACGGCGACGGTGCGCCGCCGGGCGAGATTTTCATCAGCCGGCAACCGACGGGGCGCTTCGGAGAAGAAGGCGACCCAAACGACCACGTGCAGACACGGATCCTGTGGCTCGAGGGCCTCGATCCGGAGAACGCGAACACCTATTCGCGTTACATCTACATCCACGGGACGAACGCTGAATCACAGCTCGGGGTTCCCGTGAGCCACGGCTGCATTCGGATGAGCAATCTGGATGTGATCGATCTCTACGATCGGGTGGCAGCAGGAACTTTGGTCGAGATACAGCCGTAGCCTCGGGAAAGACCGATCAGTTCACGTGCGGCGGAAAAGCGTTGTCATACAAAGACAAACAAACACAATCGCCGCCAGAGCCTACCTGGCTCGGAAAGGAGGGAAAACACAAACACCATGAAATATCTCGCTATCATCGCAGTTGCAGTTCTGGGTCTGAGCTTTGGCGCCTGCGCCAATAAGGATCACAGCGCATCGCATTCGGCATCGACACAGCAGTCCACGTCGACCGGCTACTCCAAGTAAGCACCCGCTTCGAGGGGTAGAATTTAAGGCCAGACTGGTTCGCCAGTCTGGCCTTTTTGTTTTCACGGACGGTGCCAGTTTGGAATTTCAATACGTGGCCGTTGCGCTACCACTCATACGGCTCAGTGACCTTGCCGCTCTCAATGCAGGCCGAAAGCTTCTTTTTGGATTCAGCGCTAATTTTCGGTGAGTTGATGAAGGCCATGACAGGCTCATAGAGCTCCTCTCCGCCCCCTGTCCGGGCATCAATGGCTGCAATCAATCCGGGGACAACCTCCTCTCGTGGAAACGAAGCGAAATAGCGTAGGGCGTGAAGGGCTTCGCGGGAACGAGTTGGCTGCTGCGTAGCGAGGGCGAGCATGTGCTCTTCCGCTTCAGGAATGCGGTGTCGGTCCATAGCGGCGGCATAAGCCTGCAAGACATTCTCGTCCCTTCGAACCGTTGAAAAATCAACGAGGTCGAAGACCATCCGCCCCGCCCGCTCATGCTTTGAACGAGACAGCGCCGAGATCAGCTCATGGATCAACGGCTTGTCCGCCTGAAGTCGCGAGGCAAGAACCTCAACCGCCTTGTCGGTTCCTTGGTGACTCAAGACGTAATAGGCGTAGATGCGGATGAAAACTTCCCTGTGGGTTGATAACGATATGGCGGTCGCTTCAGCCTGAGCATTCTTCGTGTAGCAGAGGCCGGGGCAAAGGGCATACCGGCGTAATAGCACATCTTCCTTCTCGTCCTTGGCGATGGCGCAGAGCGCAGGAATGGCTTCCTGGAAGGAGGCCCACCCCAGCGCTCCTATTGCCTTCACACGCATGCCGCGCGGCCGGTCTTTTCCGAGGAATGGAATGAGAAAGGCGGCCGCTCGCTTAGGGTTCAGTTCTTTCAGTCTGCGCCCGTCAGCTTCCCCGTCACTAGGGCTTTCGCTCCTTACCTCGTGTGTAAGGAAATCTCGGGTAACTTGTTTCCAAGAGCGGGTATCTGGCGGCTCAGGGCTGAGTGCAAGAGCTGCTGCCGAAGAAAAGAGCAAGATAGGCGAACCAAGCAGTAAGCGACGAAGAACATCCATGCCAGAGGTCCGATAGCACGAGCCACCCGCGACGGAAAGATCAACTCAACCGACGCCGCACGCTGAGAAAGCTGCTGCCTCGCGCGAGAAATCGCCACGGCAGGTCCGCCGCTTTCGTGATCCCGATCCGGACGTCGCTTTCCACCTCCACCGGAGCGGGAGCTTGTCGGAAGCCGACGACTTCGCCGGTGCATAGATCGCGGGTGTGGTCGTGTCCGTCGACGCCGAGCGCCACGGTCAACTTGCCCGGACCGGAACAGAGTGCAGTCACCTTCTCTATTAACTTCTTACGGGCGACACTCCGCCGTTGCTGCATCAGCTCGACGCCACGCGTGGGCTGGATAGCCCGGAAGAGCACGAAGCCATCAGAGGATCCGCCTTTCACGAGGACGTTGAGCAGCCAATACATGCCGTAGTTCAGATAAACATAGGCGGTTCCGGGCGGGTGCGTGGCGACGAAGGCGCGTGCCGTGGGTCGCACGAAGGTGTGCGCCGCTTCATCCCCGATCGCTGCATACGCCTCCGTCTCCACGATGATCCCGGCACAGTCGTTCCAGACCAACTCGCACCCAATCAGCTCACGGGCACAGATCAGCGGATCCCGCTGGAAGAAGGAGCGCGGCAGCCATTTCGCGCGCGCGCTCATCGCAGAGGTTCGATTCTAGAACTCGAAGCCTCAAAGACGCGAAGCTGAGGGAAAGACATTCTTCCGCTGGCTTCTGCTCTTTGAGCCTTCGGATCTTCGAACTGGAAAAGCCCGATCATCACAGGCCGGTCGGGTGATCGATGAACTCCCATGGCACCTTCAGCCGCTTCGAGAGATGAGTCGCGAGCGCCTTTACCCCGAAGGTCTCGGTCGCGTAGTGGCCGCCGTAGAAGAGGTTGATCCCCAGCTCTTCTGCCGCGGTGTAAGACCAATGCGGACCTTCGCCGGTGATGAATGTATCCACGCCTTCAGCGGCGGCTTTGGCGACCTGTGAACCCGCGCCGCCGGTAACCACACCGATCCTCCGCGTCCGCGACGGGCCGCCGGGGCAAAGATGCGGCGCCCCTTCCACGGCATCCTCGAGCCGGCGCGCGAGGTCGCCGATGGAGAGCGATGCCTCCGCCTGCAGGCCGATCGCCTGCCCTTTTTCAAAGAAGAAGGGCTGTGTCTGCTTGAGCCCGAGCGCGCGGCAAAGGAGTGCGTTGTTCCCCACCGTCGGATGCAGGTCGAGCGGCAGATGCGAGCTGTAGATCGCCATGTCGTACTCCATCGCGACCTTCAACTTGCGAAAAGCCGCGCCCGTGATCGGCTGTGCGCCCTGCCAGAAAAGCCCGTGATGCACGACGAGCAACGACACCCCACGAGCCGCCGCCTCGATGATCACCGGCTCGCACGCATCGACCGCCGCACCGATCTTTTCTACGCGTCCGGAGTTCTCCACCTGCAGGCCGTTCATGGCTCCGGGGTAGTCGACCACGTCGGCAGTCTTGAGGAAGCGATCGAGATATTCGACGACGGAGTGGAGTTCGGGCATCTGCCCATCTTCACCATTTCTCCGAAACTTTGCATTTCGGATTTCCGAAAAAGCCGCGTAGCCTCCGCGCCCTATGTTAAGCGCAGGAATCGTCGGCCTCCCCAACGTCGGCAAATCGACTCTCTTCAACGCCGTCACCAAGACGCAAAAAGCACAGGCGGCGAATTACCCCTTTTGTACGATCGACCCGAATGTCGGCGTGGTCACCGTGCCTGATCCGCGCCTCGACGCGCTGAGCAAGCTTTCCAGCTCGAAGAAACTCGTCCCCGCCGCGATCGAATTCGTCGATATCGCAGGCCTCGTCAAAGGCGCGAGCTCAGGGGAAGGACTCGGCAACCAATTCCTCAGCCACATCCGTGAAGTGCATGCGATCGTGCAGGTGGTGCGCTGTTTTGAAGACGACGATGTCCATCACGTCAGCGGCACGGTGGATCCGGTGCGCGACATCGAGATCATCAATACGGAGCTCATCCTCGCCGACCTGGCGGCGGTGCAGAAGCGCATCGATCGCCAGCAAAAAGCCGCGCGCACGGGCGACAAGCAGGCCAAAGCCGAGATCGCGGTCGGTGAGAAACTCATCCCTCATCTTGATTCTGGAAAACCTGCGCTCACGCTGACGCTCAACGATGAGGAGCAGAAGATCGCGCGTGAGTTTTTCCTCCTGAGCAACAAGCCGACGATCTTCGCGTGCAACGTTGCGGAGAGCGACTTCGGCAGCGTCGCGGCGCTTGTAGCCTCCGCACAAAATGATGAAGGCGGGCTGATGACGGACGCCGTGGAACTCACACCGGCGGCGCGTTACGTGAAGGCTGTGCAGGATTATGCACGCGCGCAGTTCTCCGCTGAGGCGGTGGTGATCAGTGCTCAGATCGAAAGCGAGTTGGCCGGCCTCTCGGACGCCGAAGCCACGGAATATCTGCAAGGTCTCGGCGTTGCCAGCAGT
>DASVRY010000268.1:0-3072 GCA_036388395.1 Chthoniobacteraceae bacterium | reverse complement strand
TCCCTACGAACTCCATCTAGTCTGAAAGGAAGCATGCCGAGTCGCTACGTTCCAGCTAAGAGAACCATAGGCGAACTGCTCACGATCACGAATCCGCCAATCATCGTTCCCGAATGGCAGCGAAACTACAGTTGGACGACGTCGGAAGTCGAGACGTTTTGGCAGGATCTCCTGCGGTTCGATCGGACCTATCCTGACGCTAACATAGAAGAGGAGGAATACTTCCTCGGCTCCATCGTCATGGTCGACGTGAACACTGCACATAAGTTGCTGGACGGGCAGCAGAGGATTGCGACGTCCGCCATCCTGATCTCCGTAGTGCGTGACTTCCTGGCTCCAAATGACCGGAACGCGGCTAACCGCGTGAGTAACCGCTACTTGATGGATTTCGATGATGCAAGGAATCGAAACATCTATAAGCTCACTCTGAACCGCTACGACCGAGATTTCTTCAGGCGAGAGATTCTCGAGTCCCGCGACGCCAATTACGTCGCACCTGTCCCGACGATGGAGTCCCACAATCTAATCAGAAAGGCCCGGGAGTTCTTTACCCGTGCGTTCGAGGGTGGAGCGGCGCAGTTTGCGACGCCTGCTGAATCGAGGCAGTGGGCGCTTCGTATATTGGCAGTCTTGACAAATCACTTTTCGGTTGTGGCCGTGATCTCCGAAGATGAGGACAATGCGGCGACTGTGTTCGAAACGCTGAATGATCGCGGAATCGGCCTCTCAACGCCCGATTTGCTTCGGAACCTGCTACTGCGGCGTTCAGAGCAAGAACCCGAGCGCGAAGAGATCATTGATCTCTGGCGGGTGATCCTGGAGATCGAGAGCGATGCAAAGCTGACGACATTCCTCCGGCACTACTGGATATCTCGTGAAGGCGACGTCAAGACGCAATCGCTTTACCGAGAGATCAAGCACAACATCGAGGAGAATCACGTTAGTAGCTTGGCATTCTCGCGCGATCTACGCGATGCATCGATAGTGTATCGTGATCTTTTGGCTGGGCGCGATGATGACGAGCAACTCAGCGTGATGCTGTCAGATGTGGCAGTGCTTGGGGCATCGCTCTTGTACCCGGCGATGCTCAGCGCATATGAGGTATGCGATAAGCCGCAGATGAAGAGCTTTGTACAGGCGCTCCTCACAACATATGTACGGCACTCGATCATCGGAGGCCGGGAGAATAGCCGCCTCGAAGCCGTGCTTTATCAGATTGCGCGCGATCTGCGACAGGGCCTCCAAATTGATCAGGCAATTGTTCAGCTTCGTAACTTCGCCCCAGCGGACGAGGTGTTCAAAGCGGTATTCGCATCCGCTTCGATCTCGAAGATTGCGGCGGTTCGCTACATCTTAAAGCAAATAGAGCAGCACCTCAGGACCACCGAGGAGCTTGACGTCGCGTCACCGAGTCGCGTGCACGTTGAGCACATCTACCCGCAAACACCGCGGGAGGGGGAACGCTGGGGGGAGCACGTAGCGTACATCAACCGCCTGGGAAATTTGACGCTGCTCTCACGCCGATTCAACGTGACCCTCCGGAACGCGCCGTTCAGCGACAAGGCACCCGTTTATGGCGAGTCCGACATCGTTCTGACGCGGCATCTCGCCGAGCACCAAGAGTGGAGCCCCGCTGCGATTGAGGAACGACAATCTGGGTTCGCGGAACTCGCACCCTTGATTTGGTCGTTCCCGGTGTGAGCCAACTGGGACAAAACCGCTCGCGTGATTCGCGAGTGGGCTGTACCTTGCGCCCTCCCGATGGTCGTCAAAAACAGTTGACCTGAACCAGCTAAGCGCGTGTTCAAGAAGATCCTCGTAGCCAACCGCGGAGAGATCGCCCTCCGCGTGATCCGCGCCGCGCACGAGCTGGGGGTGAAGGCCGTGGCGGTGTACAGCGAGGCGGACCGCCTGGCGCCGCACGTGCTGGCGGCCGACGAGGCGTACCTCATCGGCCCGCCCCCCTCCGCGCAGAGCTACCTGCGCGCCGACGTGCTGATCGAGGTCGCGAAGCGCTGCGGCGCCGAGGCCATCCACCCGGGCTACGGCTTCCTCAGCGA
Organism: Chthoniobacteraceae bacterium; assembly: GCA_036388395.1. Taxonomy (GTDB): domain Bacteria; phylum Verrucomicrobiota; class Verrucomicrobiia; order Chthoniobacterales; family Chthoniobacteraceae; genus DASVRY01. Next base: position 1,012 of record DASVRY010000268.1, on the reverse strand, counting down.
GCGCGCGCCGTTCATCCAGGCGGTGCGCGACGCGGGGCTCGTCTTCATCGGCCCCTCGCCCGACGCGGTGACGGCCATGGGCGACAAGACGGCGGCGCGGTCGCGCATGATCGACGCGGGCGTCCCCGTGGTGCCCGGCACCAAGCAGGCGCTGCGCGACGCCGCCGAGGCGCGCACCGTGGCGGCCGAGATCGGCTACCCCGTGCTCCTGAAGGCCGCGGCCGGCGGGGGCGGCAAGGGGATGCGCGTGGTGGCGGGCGAGGACGAGATCGAGCGCGCCTTCGACGCCGCCGGCAACGAGGCGCAGTCCGCGTTCGGCGACCGGTCGGTATACGTGGAGAAGTACCTGGTGGGGCCGCGCCACATCGAGATCCAGCTCCTGGCCGACCGGCACGGCAACACGCTTCACCTGGGCGAGCGCGAGTGCTCCATCCAGCGCCGCCACCAGAAGCTGATCGAGGAAGCGCCCAGCGCCGTGCTCACCCCCGAGGAGCGCCGCGCGATGGGCGAGATGGCCGTTGCCGCGGCGCGCGCGGTCAGCTACGAGGGCGCGGGGACGGTGGAGTGCCTGTACCAGGACGGCGAGTTCTACTTCCTGGAGATGAACACGCGCATCCAGGTGGAGCACCCCGTCACGGAGCTGGTGACGGGCGTGGACCTGGTGCAGTGGCAGATCCGGATCGCGGCGGGCGAGGCGATCCCCTTCACCCAGGACGAGATCACCTGGGAGGGGCACGCCATCGAGTGCCGCATCACCTCCGAAGACCCGGCCAACTCCTTCCTCCCCTCCACCGGCCGCATCGGCAACCTGACGCTGCCGTCGGGCCCCGGCGTGCGCTGGGACGGCGGGATCGCCACGGGGGTGGAGGTGGGGCTCTTCTACGATCCCATGCTCGCCAAGCTGATCGTGCACGCGCCCACCCGGATCGAGGCGATCGACCGGATGAAGCGGGCGCTGCTGGAGCTGCGGCTGGAGGGCGTCGACACCAGCGTACCCTTCCACCTGCGCGTG
>DASVRY010000267.1:0-1958 GCA_036388395.1 Chthoniobacteraceae bacterium | reverse complement strand
AACACAACGTCCAACGTTTCACTCAACTCTGCACAACCATTCTTTCTAACAGGCACGAACGACAGGATAACATTATGGAACTCGAAACCCTGAAGGATCTCTACATCCACGAACTGAAGGACCTCTACAGCGCCGAGAAGCAGCTCATCAAGGCGCTTCCGAAGATGGCCAAGGCAGCCAGCAACGAGCAACTCGCCGAAAGCTTCAAGCTGCACCTGGAAGAGACGAAGGAGCAAGCGGCTCGGCTCGAAAGAATCCTCACCGATCTCGGGCAGTCCACCCGCGGACCAAAGTGCAAAGGCATGGAAGGTGTGATTGCGGAGGGCGATGAAATGATCAAGGAAAAGGCTGATGAAGAGGTGCGCGATGCTGGGCTTATCGCAGCAGCACAGCGGGTGGAGCACTACGAGATGGCGGGATATGGATGCGCGCGCACCTACGCAGAGCTGCTCGGTGAAAAAGAGGCCGCCAAGATCCTGCAGCTCACGCTGAACGAGGAAGGTGCCACTGACAAAAAGCTGACCAAATTGGCCAAGAGCACGATCAATATCGCGGCCAAGCGTTAGGCCCGTTCTCGTCTAGTCTGGCCCGTCGGCGAGCAATAGCTTTGAAAGTTGCTATCCGTGCCGACGGCGGCGTCGCACCCTTCTGAGTCGGTCGATCACAAAGCTGTTATAGGCCGGTCTCTCCGAGCCTGTATATGGTGGCAGTCGGCGAAGTGCTAAGTAAGGTGGAGGACGGCGCCACTCCAGGACATCGGGATCGACAAGCTAGACCCGATCCAACGGCCGCGAGTCCCAGGCGCTCAGGAAGGCGTCGATTAAGAGTGGCAGGTCGTCACTGTAGCCACCTTCGAGAATAGCGCCGCAAGGGATCGCGGACTCCGATATCCATTTGCCGCAGGATCCATAATCCTCGACCTCGAGGGAGAGGGAGCAGAGCGGGTCGCGAACGTAACCATCGAAGCCAGCGGAGACGAGTATGAGTTGAGGAGCGAATTCAAGCACGCAGCCCCACGTGTGGCGGAGAGTGGCGACTTGGCGGCTGCGAGGCGATTCGGCGCTGATTGGAAAATTAAAGCAATTTCCTCGCGAGTGGCTTCCAGTTCCCGGATACGCCGGATGCTCATGGAATGAGACGTAGCGGACTTGATCGTTTCCGGCGCAAATCGCCTCCGTGCCGTTGCCGTGATGTGCATCGAAATCCCAGATCGAGACTCGTGCGATTCCGCTGTTCACAGCGTCAAGCGCTGCGATTGCGACGGAGTTCAAATAACAAAATCCCATTGCCTTATCGCGCGTCGCGTGGTGCCCGGGAGGACGCATGAGTGAGAAAGCGCGTTGGCCTCGAACGGCCAGCCGTGCGCACTCGATGGCTGCGCCAGCGGCGCGCGCAGCGTGCTCGAAGATCCCATCGTAAGAGGGCGTGTCGGCATCAAAATGCTCACCAGCTTCCACCCGCGCAAGCTGACGCTCCGAGTGCGCTCTGAGAATGGCTTCGCGCTCCGCAGGTGGAGGGGTTTGCCACGGCCATAGAGGATGAGCCCGGCGCAGGTGCTCAGCCGTGCGACTGACGCGCTCCGGCCTTTCTGGATGTCCAGCTGTAGCATAGCCAGTACTGCGCTCGTCGTGGAGAATGGTCATAGGAGAGATATCGTAGGAAATGCTGTTCGGGTCCGCAAATCGCGCCATCGGAAGTACCAATGTCACCGATCAGGAACGCTGCAATGTCGCGACCTCAGCGCGAACTACACGCTCCGCGTTTCAAAGCGAACGAGTTGAGCTGCCCTGGTCACCTTTCTTGATTTCCGTCGTACTTCCGGGACTGCGGTGCCGGTCTATGATCTGAGTAGAGTGCCACACGGTTCGATTCTTACGCGCCCGCGCCTATCGCTCACCTACGCGTGATGGGTGACGGTGCTCCCGGCTTCAACGGGCTTTTTTGTTCGACGCGGCTGC
>DASVRY010000266.1:0-4716 GCA_036388395.1 Chthoniobacteraceae bacterium | reverse complement strand
CGCTCCCGGCGAATGCTCAGCCTTCAGTTGAGAGTTTATCGTGCGCACAGCTGCTCCAGAGTTTTCGCGGGCAGCACAGGCACAACGGGATCTGGCTTTCGGAAGCGCAGCCATTTTTTCAGTTCGACGGCCGCGAAGGTGAAGAGGCCAATGGTGACGATGTAGGGCCAGGCTTCCCCCCGCACAGGAGCGATGTGGAAGAGCCGGTTCATCAGGGGGGCAGATAGGTGAAGGCGAACTGCGCGAGCCATGTCCCGGGGAGGCCGGCGAGAAGCCCGCGATTCTAGAAAAGCGGATGGAAAGATGGAGCGCGTGGAACTACAAAAGGAAGCGCATCCAATCGCCGAGCCGCTTCTGCGCGGTCATTTGATTCGGCCCAAACTGCCGCAATCGCGCCTCAACCTCGCCCGCGCCAAGCCAGTCGTCGGCTGACTCTCCAGCAGCGCGCCGGCATCTTCCGCCGTGTATTCGTGCCAGTAGCCCCGAGCTGGTTGATTCATTTGGATGTCACTCCATCGGCGGCCATACGACCAGCACTGGCCGCCTGCTGGTCTGCAGAACAGCGAGCGCGATGGAGCCGAGCACCTTGGCGGTGAAGCCGGGGCGCGTGTGGCTGCCGATGCAAACGATGTCCGCTCCAAAGCGCTCCGCGGCCGCGCAGATAGCCTTCGCGGTATCCCGGTTGGCGGTAACTTCCACCTCGGTCGTGGTGTCGGGTGCATTGGCTTTCTCCGGCTCCAAGGCACGCAGTTTCGCTTCCGACTCGGTCACAAGTTGCGAGGATTCCCGTCCGTTGATCGGCACGAGGTTGTGCAGGAGGCGCACGGTGCCACCGGGATCGACGATTGAATAGCCATAGGGCGCAGCAAAGCCATGCGGCTCGTTCAGATCCACCGCCACGAGCACGCGCTGGCAAGTGCGGACACGCGGCCCGGCGATACGACCGGCAGCCGGCGTGGGGACGCAGGCTACACTCATTGGCGCGCGGTGGAGGATGCCGCGCGAGACCGAGCCGTGCTGGAGCCGGCCGAGACCGTGCCTTTGATGCGTGCCGACGACGATCACATCGGCCTGGGCCTCGATAGCCATCTCCACAAGTGGATGATCCGCGCGACCCCAGTTGCCATGCACTGTGACCCGCACGTTATCGTCGCCCAGAACTTTCGAGACTTTCTCCCTTAGATCACGTTCCAAAATGCTCTGCATTCCGGTGAAATCGACCGGCGAACCCGCCTTTGGGGAAACGCCTAACCGGGACGCTTCCTCTGGCGGCCAGGCGACATAGCCCGCGACCACTTCGCACGGGCCGATTTGCCGGAGATCCGCCACCCACCGGAGTGCTGCGTCGGAGCTGGCGCGGAAATCTGTGCCGATGAAAACCTTCAACGGCTGCTCGCCACGAGCCCAAGCCTCGAAGCGCGTAGCATCTCGAACAACCAGAGTTGGGACGGGCGAGGACTCCGCGATGCGTTCAGCCACGCTGCCGATCAGCCAGTGCGCGGACGCGCGGTCTCCGAGCGAGGCGACGACGAGCAGGCGAGCGCCCCGCTCCTGTGCGAGTTGCACGAGTGCGTCATCCGGCGCGCCGTCCAATAGGCATTCCTCGACGGTTGAGCCAAGTCCGCGCAGACGCCCGGCCTCTTCGCTCAATCGCTCTTGCAAGGATGCGGTCAGGGCCTCGCTCACGTTTGGAGCAGCGGCATGGACTAGCGTTCCCTGTGCATGGAAGAGCACGAGCGGCACATTGAGTCGCTTGGCCAGCGCGGCGGCGACGTTGGCGGCTTGCCCGGCACTACGGGAGAAATCAGTGCCGCAAAGGATGGGTTTCGGCTCGGGGATATTCATGACACCTCACCATCAGCGCACCACGCGCCCTAAGCTACGCATCCGCCCATAAAGACTGCGCATTTTTCCCGAATCTCACGCGAAGTGCGCTAAGCTTGCCTCGCATAAAAATCGGCGAGATCACCGCACCTTAAACTCGCTGTGCGATCGTAGCTTTTCGTCGCGGCTTGTTCACCTTCCGTTTGTGGAAGGGCAGCGTCGGGATGATCGAATCCTGTCCCATGAATCACCTACACAAGCGCACCATCAGTCCCACTGGCATCTGCCAAATCTGCGGCGAGGAGAAGCCCCTCTCAGCGATGATGCCTGGGGAGGTAGTTCTGCCGTCGCTGATCGAAGTGATTCACAAGAACTTCCCTGCCTGGGACACCGAGGCCCACATTTGCCTTCTCGACCTCAACAAATATCGAAAGATCTATCTGCGCGACTTGCTCGCGGAAGAGCAGGGCGAACTCTCCAAACTTGATCACGACGTAATCGAGAGCCTGCACCAGCGCGAATTACTTTCGAGCAACATCAGTGCGGAGTTCATCGGAAAGCTCACCGTCGGGCAGCGGCTGGCTGATAAGATCGCGGAATTTGGCGGGAGCTGGACGTTCATCTTGAGCTTCGGCGCGGTGATCGTCGTCTGGATTCTCATCAATGTCATCGCTCTCGCCTCACGCGCGTTTGATCCTTACCCGTTCATCCTGCTTAATCTTGTCCTATCATGCCTCGCCGCGCTCCAGGCGCCCGTGATCATGATGAGCCAGAATCGCGTGGAAGCGCGGGACCGTCTGCGCGGGGAAAACGACTACAAGGTCAACCTCAAAGCCGAACTAGAGATCCGGCACCTACACGAAAAGATGGATCATCTGCTCCGCCGCCAATGGCAGCGGCTACTGGAGATCCAGCAGATTCAAATCGAGCTCCTGGAGAACCTTAGCGAAAGGAAAGAAGAGGCGCGGTGAGAGCGATCGCACAGCAGCCGCTCCGAGAAGTGCTCAGCAAAAAGCCGAGCGCGATGATGTTCGCCTGCAGGCTCAGCAGTACCGCTAGACCTTATAGGCCTGAACTAGCTTCAGTCGAGTCGCTTGCAATCGGTGAATCAGCAGCTGGGCGACTTGTTTCCTCACGGCGTAGCCGTAGGCCTTGTCGGACTCGCAGTCCTCACGGACCAGCGCTGCAGGGAAGGAGATCGCATCTGTGTCCTCCACGGCCAGCGCGTCGAAGTGCCAGCAATATGGCGGAAAGAGCCACGACCACCCGAGCACCTCACCGGAGCCGATACTTTGGATCGGTTCGGTATGGGCGCCAGAATGCGCCTGAAGCGCAATCTTGCCTCGCTGGATGAGATAGAAGTGCTCCGCCCGTTCGCCCTCATGAAACACACGAGTGCCTGCGGGAAAGTGAACGTGCGCTGCGTGGTTCGCGAGCATGCGGAGATGTGACTCGCACATGCCAGTGAGGAAAGGATGAGGTAGCTGGAGGAATTCGTCGAAGTTCATGGGAGTGGTTGCTGTGAGTTAAGCCGGAAGCCGTTTCCTTTCCTGCAGACGCTTCATGGTGCCTTTGTATAGATAGATCTAACTAGGGCCCCTGCCAGGTTAGCAATGTCCCTGACCTGTTGCTCTGAGATGGGCGTCTGATTGCTCGTCCCAATCAATGGCCTTAATTCGGTCACGCCTTTCTCCATTTCGATCACCGCCGGATCCGCCCTGATCTTGCTCTCCATCTGCACAATGAGGTCTCCGAAGTATCGAAGGAGAGCCGGCTGGGACAGTAACCGGGCACCCTCGACGGAATAGTCTTGGGAAATCAGAGCGGACAAGGCATCAGTGCCGCGTAACCAACCGCCGAGACTGACCAACTGAGACAAGGGCTCGCTCCCGATCTCAATCATGGCTTGTTTGATATCCGCGTTCACTCCCGTCCATTCTTCGCGGACCACCGACCACTCCTTCTTGCGCGCATGATCAATGACACTGTTCGCCCTCCCGACCACGGACTTTTCGACACCTAAAGCACGCGCCAGCTTTTGTGCCTCCCTGCCTAGATCCTGCACACCTGATGCATCCTCCGCCGCGACGGCAATGAATCCCTCCGCGACGACCAGGCCGAGCGAAAGCGCAATCTGCGCCGAGCCGCCGGCCGTCGGCAGAGTAGCCAACTCCGGGTGCGCGACGGCTGTCCAGTTCGGATTTCGGAACGTAACCAACGTCCGGAAAATCTCGCTCGGAACGGGAACCAGCACACCGTCGATTCTTTGAACCTGAGGTGGAAGACGGGTATCGTCGAACGGCAGCGGTGGCGCCGCCGAAACGGAGGAAGCGAATGCCAGCAAAAGAAAACCGGCAGTCTTGGCAGAGCCTTTGGTCATTCCATCACCATCGTCCTCTCTTCTCAAGAACACGAACAAACGCGCTGCAGATGAATCGGACATCCGGCCATCTGCTGCAATGCTCTTGAGCTTACGACCTTCTACGATGAGCGCTGCACGGGTTACGGCATGAGGATGGCCGCGCTCGGAATCGCGGATTGCGCCATCCATTCGCCACGCCAACCCGCGTAGCGAAACCGCGCCAAGAATTTGGGACGGCATGCTGCGGCAGAAGGAGGAAAGAGGAGCGCTGCGAGAACGGCAAAGCGTGCTTACCGTCGCGCGCCACGTGCGGCGGTTTCGATTGCCTCCACGAGCGATGCCGGGTCTTGCTTCAACCCCACGTGCCGGAAGGCGATTTCGCCGTCGGCGTTTAGTAGCGTGATCACATTGGTGTGCGAAAATTGCCCGCGAGAATCTTCCGCGTAGTTTACGCCAAGCAGCGCGGCGAGTTCGCGCACGTCGTCGGGACCGCCGCGAAGGAGTGTCCACCGCTGGCGGGCCAATTGGCG